>NZ_LRIC01000013.1:0-73384 GCF_001758725.1 Janthinobacterium sp. HH106
AGATGTGTATAAGAGCCCGGCTTCGGAGAGTTCGATGCGCCGCCCGATGCGATGGAACAGTGCCGTGCCGTAGTGCTCTTCCAGGGCCTTGATCGAGGAGCTGACGGCCGACGGGGACAAAAATAGGGCGGCAGCCGCTTGGGTAAGGTGCTGCCGTTGTGCGACTTCAACAAAAATGCGTAGCTGGTCCAATGTCATCGTTCGATCCAATCTAATGATTTGTAATTAATTATACGATGGACCGAACGAAATCACCGTTCGATAATGCATGCTCTGAACATCTGAACGAGAGTCGACCATGACATCCCAGTATCAAAAATGCGCTCCATTTGTCCCCGGCCTGTTGCTGTGCGGCGCTGTCACGCTGGCCGCGTATGGAATGGAAGCTGCAGAAGCCCACCTGTTCGGACGCGCGTGGCTCGAAAGCCTGGTCCTGGCGATTTTGCTCGGAACTGGACTGCGCACCGTGCACCGTCTCGATCAGCGGTTCGAGCCAGGCATCCACATGGGCGCCAAGCTGCTGCTTGAGATTGCCGTGGTGCTGCTGGGCGCGTCCGTCAGCGCCGGCGCGCTGCTCGAAAACGGCATGGGACTGGTCGGCGGCATTGCCGGGGTAGTCGTACTGGCGATTCTGTTCAGTTATTTCCTGGGCCGCAGCGCCGGTCTGCCGAAAAAGATGGCGATCCTGATTGCTTGCGGCAATTCAATTTGCGGCAACTCGGCGATTGCGGCGGTGGCCCCGGTGATCGACGCAGATGGCAAGGACGTGGCCGCCTCCATCGCCTTTACGGCGGTGCTGGGTGTGGTGGTGGTGCTCGGGTTGCCGTTGCTGGTGGGGCTGTTGTCATTCACGCCGGTTCAATACGGCGTGTTTGCCGGGCTGACCGTGTATGCCGTGCCACAGGTACTGGCGGCAACGAGTTCGGTGTCCGCAGTCAGCGTACACATTGGCACCCTGGTCAAGCTGGTGCGCGTGTTGATGCTGGGCCCGGTCGTGCTGGTGTTGTCTCTGATGGGAAGCGGACGGGGAGGCGCCCGCCTGAACGTCGCGCACCTGGTGCCGTGGTTTATCGTCGGCTTCCTTGCATTGCTGGGCTTGCGCTCGCTGGGCTGGATTCCGCAGGCAGCGCTGGCGCCAGCGCACGATGCCGCCAATTTTTTCACCATTATGTCGATGGCCGCGCTCGGCCTCGGCGTCGATGCCCGCGCTGTCCTGCGTGCCGGCGGCAAGGTCGCCGGGGTTGTCATTTTTTCGCTGCTCGGCCTTGGTGTCATCAGTTTCACCCTGATCAAATTTCTGGGTGTTTAAGGGCGTAGCAGTACGCCATCCATTTTCCACAAACGAAAGATAACGCCATGACATCACATCACTATTTGACCGCGGCGCGCTGCAGCCTTGTTGCTGCAGTTGCGCTCACCGCTGGTATCGCGTGTGCCCAGCAGCCGTTGCTGGTGTACGGCCCGGGTGGACCGGCTCCTGCGATGAAAGAAGCAGCGGCGGCATTCGAGCATGCGAACGGCATCAAAGTCACCGTCACGGCCGGCCCCACGCCAAGCTGGATCGACCATGCAAAACAGGATGCGGACATCATTTACAGCGGTTCGGAAACGATGATGACGGACTTTACGGTAGCGATGGGCGGCAAGATACAGGAGGCAAGCATTACCCCGCTATATATGCGTCCCCTGGCGATCCTGGTGCGTCCCGGCAATCCCAAGCACCTCCGCGGCGTGGCCGACCTGATGCAGCCTGGCGTGCGTCTGCTTGTGGTCAACGGCGCCGGCCAGAACGGCGTCTGGGAAGACATGGCTGGCCGCAAAGGCAGCATGGAGTCGGTGCGCAAGGTACGCGCGAATATTGCCAGTTACGCACCCAACAGCGCGAGCGCGCGCGATACCTGGACCGCCCGCACCGACATCGACGCGTGGCTTATCTGGAATATCTGGCAGGTGTCGAACCCGCGCCTGGCCGACGTCGTGCCAATCGAACCTGATTATGCGATTTACCGCGATACCGGCGTGGCGTTGACTGAGCATGGCGCCGCCAACCCGCAAGCGAAGCAGTTCATCGCATTCCTGCAATCGACGCAAGGCAGCGCGATCTTTGCCAAGTGGGGCTGGCAGAAATAATGAGCGCCGGATTGTCGGCCTGCGGCGGGTTTCAGTACGTTCAGGTACCGCGTGCAGCGCGTCGCACTGCGGCGGTAACGATTCCTGGACAAAATGGGCAAAAACGCACCATCGCGCGGGGCGGTCGTGACCCAAGCGCTTGCCCTGGCAGCGCCCGGTGCACTTGGAATTCTTTCTGGAGCTGCAGCCGCAGGGACTGCCACCGCATGGCGGGTCGTCTTCCAGGGGAGCGACGCCAACCCCATGAAACGGAATCTGACGCTCAACAATACTTGCAATGCGCAGGATGACCTGGGCGCCGACAACGTGAGGATCGAGGTCGTTGCGTTTGGCCACGGCATCGCGATGCTGATGGCCCACAGCGCTGTCGCCGAACGGCTAGCTTGTCGAGATGCTTGGCCAAGGTCGCCGGCGATAGCGCGCCCCTGATTAGCGCGCCATGGCGCCAATATGGTCGATCAGAACATTTTGCAGGACCAGGCTTTTTTGGGAAAGACAGCATTTGAATGCCGGGGCAAAACCACCCTGATTAGCAAAGATGAAGACGACATCGCCACGCCCTGCCTGCGCTTTGGCCAAGACCGGCGTCTCTCGACGACCGGCGGGCACCAACTGGCCCACAGGTTCGCTACTACGGGCTTGCCGGACAGCGACAGTCCGCTTTTGGCCGAAAGCTGCCTGTCGGAAAACAGATGTTTTCCGACGGCTCGACAGGCGATATCTCGAGCTTACACCCCAAGGCATGAAAAGTGTACGGAATACTATGTCGTCATGGTGTAGCATACGACAATCATATTTCATGGGTTTTCCGTACATGCTTGTCGGGTACATGCGGGTTTCGTCCGAGTCTGACCGCCAAAACACCAACCTGCAGCGCGACGCGCTGCAGGCGGCGGGCGTCGATGTCCGGCATCTTTATGAAGACCGTGCGTCCGGTTCCAAGGATGATCGGCCAGGCTTGGCTCAGGCGCTTGAATTCTTGCGGCCTGGTGATGTGCTTGTCGTCTGGAAGCTAGATCGGCTCGGCCGCTCATTGCCGCACCTACTTTCCATCGTAAACACGCTCAAAGACAAGCAGGTCGCCTTTCGGTCACTCACCGAAGGAATGGACACGACGACAGCTTCCGGCGAACTGCTGTTCCATGTTTTCGGCGCGCTGGCCCAGTTCGAGCGGGCGTTGACCAAGGAACGCGTGACCGCCGGACTTGCCGCAGCGCGTCGGCGCGGTCGTGTCGGCGGCCGCCCACCGTCAATTACCGGCGAAAAATTGGAGTCCATTCTTGCCGCACTGCGCGACGGCATGTCCAAGGCGGCTGTCTGCCGAACCTTTGGGGTCAAGCGAACCACGCTGATTGAAACCATTTCGCGAATTGGCGGAGCGGGGCCAACATGAGGTGCCTATGCGTCGGCAGGATGACGTAACGTATGGCGCGTCGTTCGGTACTTTCCTCAACGGAACGGGAGAGCCTATTGGCCCTCCCGGAGGCCGAAGACGATCTCATTCAGCATTACAGCTTCACCGAGTCCGATTTGTCCATGATCCGGCAGCGCCGCGGCGACGCCAACCGAATCGGCTTCGCCGTCCAATTGTGCCTGCTGCGCTACCCTGGCTACGCGCTGGCTGGCGACATGCTGGTGCCGGATATGGTGATTCAATGGGTCGCCCGCCAGGTACGAAGCGATGCCGCCACTTGGCAGGAATACGGGGTGCGCGAAAAAACGCGGAATGAGCATTTGCATGAGTTGCGCGCCTATCTCGGATTGTCACCGTTCGGGTTGACGGATTTTCGGAAGCTGGCTCACAGTTTGGCTGACCTTGCCATGCAGACTGACAAAGGCATCGTGCTCGCAAGCCATGCCTTGCAAACGCTGAGGCAGAAACGGATTATCTTGCCGGCTCTATCGGTCATTGAGCGTGCTTGCGCGGAAGCTGTGACGCGGGCCAACAGGCGCATCTATCGGACGTTGATCGAGCCGCTGGAACGACATCACCGAAGCGGGCTGGATAACCTGCTCAATGTTGCGCCGGACATAAAAATCACTTGGCTCGTATGGTTGCGTCAGTCACCACGCAAACCGAATTCCCGCTACGTGCGGGAGCATATCGAGCGCCTCAAGATCTTCCAGTCGCTCGCCCTGCCGGAGGGACTGGGCCGGCATATTCACCAAAACCGTCTGCTGAAGATTGCGCGTGAAGGCGCGCAGATGCAACCGAGTGACCTTGCCAGATTTGAGGACGAGCGGCGCTATGCCACACTGGCAGCACTGGCCATCGAAGGCATGGCCACCGTGACGGACGAGTTGGTCGACCTGCACGACCGCATCATGGTCAAGATGTTCAGCGCCGCCAAGAACAAGCACCAGGAGCAGTTCCAAAAGCAAGGCAAGGCGATCAACGACAAGGTACGTCTGTATTCGAAAATTGGCCGTGCGCTGGTCAAAGCCAAAGAATCCGGCGACGACCCATATGCCGCGATCGAGTCCGTGCTGCCGTGGATTGAATTTGAACAAAGCGTCACCGAGGCCACCCAGCTCGCCCGGCCCGCCACCTTTGACCATCTAAAATTGATTGAAGAGCAGTACAGCACATTGCGTCGCTATACGCCCGAATTTCTCGACGTGCTCAAGCTCAAGGCGGCGCCCGCAGCACAAGCGGTGCTCGACGCCATTGATGTCGTGCGTAAGATGAACACGACCGGAGCGCGCAAGGTACCGGAAGATGCGACCATCACATTCGTCAAAGCCCGCTGGAAACCGCTAGTTATCACCAGCGATGGCATCGACCGACGCTTCTATGAGATATGCGCACTGTCCGAACTGAAGAACGCCCTGCGCTCCGGCGATATTTGGGTGCAGGGCTCGCGCCAGTTCCGGGATTTCGAGGAGTATTTGCTGTCACCGGAAAAATTCAGCGAACTCAGACAGGCCCGTACGCTGCCCATTGCAATCAACCCTGACCTCGACCAGTACTTGCTCGAACGCGTGATGCTGCTGAACCAGCAACTGGCCACGGTCAACCGGCTTGCGCTGGCCAATGAACTGCCGGACGCCATTATTACCGACACTGGCCTCAAAATCAGCCCGCAGGACGCGGTGGTGCCCGAGTCGGCCCAGGCACTGATCGACCTCACCAGCGCGATGCTGCCACGCATCAAGATTACGGAACTGCTGATGGACGTCGACGACTGGACCGGATTCACCCGCCACTTCGTCCATCTGAAAAACGGCGAGCAGGCCAAGGACAGGACACTGCTGCTGTCGGCGATTCTTGCCGACGCCATCAACCTCGGCCTGACCAAGATGGCGGAATCGAGCCCCGGCGTGACCTATTCCAAGCTGTCGTGGTTACAGGCCTGGCACATCCGTGACGAAACCTATTCGGCCGGCTTGGCCGACCTCGTCAACGCTCAATCCTCTCACGCGTTTGCCGCTAACTGGGGCGACGGCACCACGTCATCATCGGATGGCCAGCGCTTCCGCGCGGCCGGCCGGGCCGAAAGTACCGGACACATCAACCCGAAGTACGGCGCCGAACCGGGAAAGATGATCTACACGCATATCGCCGACAACTACGCTCCGTTCAGCACCAAGATGGTCAACGTCGGCGTCAGGGATTCGACCTATGTGCTCGACGGATTGCTGTATCACGAATCAGACCTGCGCATCGAGGAGCACTACACGGACACCGCCGGCTTCACGGACCACGTGTTCGCGCTGATGCATACGCTGGGCTTTCGCTTCGCGCCACGCATTCGCGACCTCGGCGACACGAAGCTGTACATTCCGGGCGCCATTGCGGACTATCCAGGGTTGAAGTCCATGATCGGCGGTACCCTGAACATCAAGCACTTGCGCGCGCACTGGGACGAAATCCTGCGCCTGGCGGCGTCAATCAAGCATGGCACCGTCACCGCATCGCTCATGCTGCGCAAGCTCGGCAGTTATCCGCGCCAGAACGGTCTGGCGATCGCGCTGCGTGAACTGGGCCGCATCGAGCGCACGCTGTTCATTCTGGACTGGCTCCAAAGCGTCGAGCTACGCCGGCGCGTCCACGCCGGATTGAACAAAGGGGAGGCGCGCAACGCGCTGGCCAGGGCAGTCTTCATCCACCGGCTGGGCGAAATTCGGGACCGGAGCTTTGAACAGCAGCGGTATCGTGCCAGCGGCCTGAATCTGGTGACGGCCGCCATTGTGCTATGGAACACCGTGTACCTGGAGCGGGCCACGCAGGCCTTGCGCGAGTCAGGCAAGCTGGCCAAGGACGACATGCTGCAATACCTTTCGCCCTTGGGCTGGGAACACATCAATCTGACCGGAAATTACGTCTGGCGTCAGAGTCGGAAGAGCGACGATGGACAATTTCGGCCGTTGGGGTTCCGCAATAACGAGTGAAGTGGCTTAGCGCCCGATTTTTTCCGAATCCTGTGTTCTCCCCTGGAAGGAAAAGAGTATGGGCCGATTTTGAAGAGCCCCGATGTTGCGCTGCACCGGACTGAATGGCGCTCCCTGTTCAAAAGACTGATCATTTGCCCGCCGAAGGATCGCACCATTGCCGATAACTTCCACACACAATGGCATGTATCTCATCACTACATTCGGCAGCTTATAGATGACGATGCTTTGCTAATGGATATGTTATGGGTTTGGCTCCCGCGCTACAACGGTCCTTCAGTGGAACTATATCGAGGTGAGAACATTGATCGGCTTGAAAATGGTATGGTCGGAACCGCATGGACCGGCAGGGAGGAGACGGCCAGCACGTTCGCTGGCGGCTTGAACGCCGTCGGCAAAGGCGGCGTGATCCTTCAGACGATAGCCCCAGCCTCGTCAATCATCGCTGGTCCTTCCAAGCATTCCATCTATTTGGGAGAGTACGAATTCACCCTCGACACCCGTAAGCTTGGCGAGATTGTGCGAATCCGCGATTTCAGCCCATGCAACCTTCTCCTTGACCAGAGTCAGGAATGATCGTGCCGATGATGAATGTCGGGGTAATGGAGATGCGCATGGCGCAGCGGCAGATGCTGATGGGCGTGCACATGCGGTTCCTTGCCGTCCCAGCCGTCATCGTGCGTATGCTGGTGATGGGCGTCGTGGCTGTGCGTATGCGTATGGTACAGCGGCTCATGCTCGTGATCGTGCACATGCTTTTCCGTCAAATGCAGCCATATGCCGGCAGCCATCAGCGCTGCGGCTAGCCAGAACAGCAGTCCGGGTATATCGCCCAGCATGAACAGCGAGATCACCGCGCCAACGAACGGCGCCGCCGAAAAATAGGCGCCCGTGCGGGCCGTTCCCAGATGGCGCAAGGCCAGCACGAACATCACCAGGCTCAAGCCGTAACCACAAAAACCCACCAGTCCGGCGCCCAAGGAGATGCTTACGCTGGGCAAGGTGTAACCCAGGGCCAGCGCGATGGCCAGGTTGACGGAACCGGCCACCAAGCCCTTCAAGGCGGCAATTTGCAAGGCATCGCTGGCCGACACCTTGCGCGTCAGGTTGTTGTCGATGCCCCAGCACAGGCAGGCGCCGACAATGGCGATCGCGCCCCAAGGCACGCCAAGCTTTGGCACCTGCTCCCACGACAGCAGGATGCCGGCGGCGACGATCAGCAGCATGCCGATGAAAATGCGCCGATCAAAATTTTCCTTGAAGACAAACCAGGCCAGCATGGCCGTGAGTACGCCTTCGATATTGAGCAGTAACGATGCCGAGGACGCGGGCGTCAGCGTCAGGCCGAACATCAGCAGCACCGGTCCGGCAATGCCGCCGAAGGCAATCGCCCCCGCGAGCCATGGCAGATCCGTAGCCGTGAGCGTGGCGGGTTTGTCGTTACTGTTGAGGGTGAGCACCGCGCGCATCACGAAGCAGGCCAGCAAGCCCAGTCCGCTGCCCAAGTACAGCATACCGGCCAGAGTGACGGGAGCAACCTGCCCAACCAGCATTTTGGCAAAAGGCGTACTGGCGCCAAAAAGGGCCGCCGCCAGCAAGGCGTATGCGACACCCTGATGCGTACCTGGCCAAGATGAAGACGATGAGGAAGTCATACCATGCTTTCGTAGAGTGTTTTTGCTTTGGCTGCCAGTATGCACGATCTCGCGCACGCTGGCAGCGCAGCCCTCGCACGTGGCCCGTTGAAGGGCCGCATGGTGGCTTACTTGGCGACCAGCTCGGCCTTGACCGTGTTCTTGTCCGCAAAGGTGATACTGGCTTGGGCACGGGTGCCGGCCACCAGCGGCGTCGCCGTCATGGCGACCATCGTATTGTCCGCGCCAGGCTGCAAGACAACGTCGGTTTTGGTACTGCCCGAGATGATCGTCAACACACCCGTTGCGCCGGCAGTTGCGTAGTTCTTGCCCGCGCTTTTGGCATATACCGTGGCGCCCGTCTTGCCGCCCTTCAGTTCCAGCTTGATCTTGGCCTGCGCCTCATCATGATCGTGGTCGGTATGGGCCCACCCGCCAGGTGCGCTGGAAACGAGCAACAAGGTGGCCAACGTCAACATAACTTTTTTCATGCAATTCTCCATGGATGCGGCGATTTTTTGGTCGGCCTCGCCGCGATAAGCCGTCTTACATGTACGCTGCACCGTGTCATCAGCGCCGCGCAGAGAAAATCAAGCGGATTACTTACTTTTTGTAAATATCGGCGTAAAAACCGCTGGAGCGCAGGACCAGCGTCACCGGCTCGGCCGATTTATTTTTCCAGTACCAGCCGTGCACGCCCGTAAAGGGCGCGATCAGCGAGCCGCTGGAGCTGCTCACACCTTTGTCGGCGATAAAGCTCTCGAACTCGTCTTCGCGCGCGTTGACTGGCTCGCCATGGAAATCATGATTGACCACGGCGCCACCTTTCGTTTCCCAGGAATAAATCAGCGTTGCGCCCTTGGCCAGTTGGGTTTTGACCTCCAGGCCCTTGCCGGGCGCCAGCGTAATTTCCTGCTCGTCCGAACGGTACGGCACCGTTTGCTTGGCAGCAATGGTGAGCGCGCGTTCCTCGCCCGGCGCCGCTACCTGCGAGCCCTGCGGTGCGGGTGCGCTTTCGGCAGCGCTCGCCGCCGGGCGATGCAAGGTGGTCAAGCCCAGCGTCTTGCCGATTCCTGTGGGATCGATGCCGTATTCGGCAGGCAGGATCGCAACGGTCAAAATGAGGCCGGCAACCAAGGCCGCCAGGCCGGTACCGCGCAGCAGTTCTTTTTTTGCGACCGAAATGCCGCCGTTCATTGGGAGGGATGTCATGGGTGGTGCTCCTATTTGCTGAGAAAGCCGGTGAATTGGAAGCCGGCCAGAATGAATCCGGCCGTCATCAGGACGAAATTGCCGGTGGCTGCATGCCGTACAAAGCTGGCCGTGCTGCGCCAGTAGCGCATGGCGATCAGGATCATGCTCAGAGCGAGCAGCTGACCGATCTCCACGCCGACATTGAAGGCAATCATGTTCGGCACCAGGCCATCGGCGGACAGGGCAAAGTCCTGCAGCTTGGTGGCCAGTCCCAGACCATGGAAGAAACCGAAGATCAGCACGGCCGCCCGCTTGTTCGGTTGTATGCCAAAGACCGTCTGGAAGCCGCCCAGGTTGTCGAATGCGCGGTACACGATGGACAGGCCGATAATGGCGTCGACAAAATAGGCATTGATATGCCAGCCGTTGATCACGCCCAGCAGCAGGGTCGTGCTGTGGCCAATGGCAAACAGCGTCACATACAGGCCGATATCCTTCATGCGGTACAGGAAGAAGATCACGCCGCACAAAAACAGCAAATGGTCGTAGCCGGTGACCATGTGCTTGGCGCCCAGATAGATGTACGGCAGGATCTGCATACCGCTGCTGGCCTGCAGAAAACCTTTGTCGGACTCGGATACGCCATGGGCGGCCGCGACGCCAGCACATAGCCACAGCAAGGCGCTGGCCAGCCAGCTCCACCAGGCGCCAAGGCCCGGCTTGTTCGTCATCAATTTCATGTGTTGCTCCTGTTAAAAGTCATAGTGTCGGGAGACGCCTGGAAGGTGCCTTATTCATGATCCATGTCCCACACCACATGCGCGTCGACCAGGATGCCGTAATACGCACGCGCCGCCGCCACCCGCGCCGCTAGGGCGTTTTGCTGGGCAGTGGTTGCCTGGCGCCGCGCCGTCAGTAGCGTAGGAAGATCGGCTTCGCCCAAGGTGTAGGCACGTTGCAGCAGGCGTGCGTTGTCACGCATGTCCGCCGCGCCCGCTTCGGCCACTTGCCAGCTTTCATGCGCGCCTTGTGCCGATGCCAGTGATACGGCAATGGCGCCATCGAGGGCGCGCCGCTTCCGTGCGACCTCATGCTGCGACACCTCCATGGCCTGGACCGCCCGCCCATCGCGTGCGGCCCGGTGGGCTCCCGGCAAGGGAATGCTGAACATGACACCCGTGATGCGCTCACGCCCGCCCACCTCCGACGCCGTGTACAGGCCGACAGTGGGGTCTGGCGTGCGCTCGGCCCGCATGCGCGCGCTGAGGCCTTGCGCCTTGAGCAGTTGCGCCTCGGTAATCTTGAGTTCGTCACTCTGGGCCAGGATGCGCTCACGCCAGAACGTCGGCGACTCGGCAAGGGGCAGCGAGGAAGGCAAGGTGGACAACTCGCGCTGGAAGCCAGGAAAACGCGCATGCAGGCGCGCCCAGGCAACAGCAGCGGCCGTTTTGGCTTCGATACTGACGCGTTGCTGGTCGGCCAGATCGCCACGCGCCAAGCTGGCATCGAGCACGGCGGCGTCACCTGCCTTGACGCGCTTGTTCACCGCAGCAAGATTGTCGCTGGCCGCCTGCTGGTGCTCGGCCGCCAGTACCAGCGCCTGTTCTGCGTGCGCCCAATCCAGCCACAGCCCCAACAATTCACGGGCGGTCTCGTGCAAGGCCTCGCCATAGCGCGCCTCACCCTCGTCCAGCAGCGCCTGGCCGATGCGGCGATCGGCACTGGCCTTGGCCGGCAAACGCAATGTGCGCTCCACGCCCGCATTCCACTCCTTGTATTGGGGACCTGCTTCCACGGTACGCCGCTGGGCCGTGACCTTGGCGGTCCATTCATAAGGTGAGTCCTGCGCCAGCGCGGCATCCTGGCGCAGCATCTCGCGCCCGGCACGGGCCGCAGCCACCTCGGTATCCTGGTCCAGCAAGGGACGAACCATCGCTGTCGGCAACAAGCCGGGCGCCGGTGGCAGTGGCGCGGCCTGGACCGCACCTGCCGCCAGCGCAATGAGTAAGGCAAATTTCATAGCTCCTCCCCCGCGTCGATGACGGACGTGAACCAATAACGCAAACCAGCACCCTGGAATACCTTTCGCAGCATGGCAATCACCTTATCCTTATGCTCTTCCGGCAGAAGTGCATCGATGCGTGTCATCTTGGCCAAACCAAGTACTTGCTCGGTGGCGCTGAGCCGATCGTGCGCCAGGCCGTGTGCGGCCGCCGCCGTACTGGTAAAAAGGGAAATTTCGCTACTCATCAGCAGCGTGTCGAGCACGCGCTCTTCCAGTGCTGGAGGACACAGCAAGGTTAAACACAGTTCAGTCATGGGATTTCTCCTGCTTCGCCACCGCGAAGCGCAAGTAAAGAATGGGCAACAGCAGCAGGGTCAAGGCGGTCGCCGTGATCAGGCCGCCAATCACGACGATGGCCAAGGGGCGCTGGATTTCCGAGCCCGGGCCGCTGGCAAAGAGCAGCGGAATCAAACCAAAAGCGGTGATCGAAGCGGTCATCATCACTGGGCGCAGGCGTCGTCTCGCTCCTTGCACCACCAACTCGGCCAAGGCCATTCCCTCGGCACGCAGCTGATTGAAATAGCTGACCAAAACGATGCCGTTGAGCACCGTGATGCCCAGCAAGGCGATAAAACCGACCGATGCCGGCACCGACAGATACTCGCCCGTGACCCACAAGGCGACGATGCCACCCACCAGGGCGAACGGGATGATCGACAGTATCAGCAGTGCCTGGCGCACCGAGCGGAAGGTGGAAAACAGGACAATGAAGATCAAGCCCAATGCCACCGGAACGACGACACCCAGCCGGGCGGCCGCGCGCTGCTGATTCTCGAACTGGCCACCCCAGGTGATGCGGTAACCGGTCGGCAGCGTCAGCGTCTTGGCCACACTGGCTTTGGCTTCGTTGACGAAACCCACCAGGTCGCGCCCGCTGACATTGGCAATGACCACGCTATAGCGGCTACCCATCTCGCGGTCAATCTTGACCGGCCCCTCGGCCCGTTCCAGCTTGGCGACCGAACTGAGCGGCACGTTGCTGCCGTCCTTGGCGGTGATGCGCACGGCGGCAAAATCCGTCGGCGACAAACGCACAGATTCGTCGGCGCGCAGCAAGATAGGCGTACGTCGATTGCCCTCGACCGCGTGGCCCGCCTGCTGGCCTTCGATTTGCACCCGCAGCGCGTCCTGGATTTCTTCGACACTCAGGCCTAATCGGCCAGCCTGCAAGCGGTCGACGGCCACACGCAGGTATTGCACGCCATCGTTTTGCACCGTGTACACATCCTGATTGCCCGGTATGGTTTTCAGCACGCTTTCCACCTGCGACGCGAACTGGTTTAGTTGCGCCAGGTCGGGACCGAAGATTTTCACGGCGATATCGCCGCGCACGCCAATGATCATCTCGCTCACGCGCATTTCGATCGGTTGCGTAAAACTGTATTTAATGCCCGGCAGCTGGTCGAGTACCTTGCGGATCTCGTCCATCAGCGCTTCCTTGCCCTTCATCCGCCATTCGCCGCGTGGCTTGAGCAAGAGATAAGTGTCGGTTTGATTCAAACCCATCGGGTCGAGGCCGATCTCGTCAGAACCCGCGCGCGCCACCACGCCCGTCACTTCGGGCAGTGCCTGCATCAGGGCCTGATGGATCTTGAGGTCCAACGCAGCGCTTTGCTCCAGGCTGACGGAAGGCAGCTTTTCGATGCCGACAATCAGGTCGCCCTCATCCATGGTTGGCATGAACGTCTTGCCCACCTGTGTGTAGAGCAAGCCCGCGCCGAGCAACATGACTGCGGCGCCGATGGCAACCACCCGTTGCCGGCGCATGCTCCAGGCCAGAACGGGTTCGTACCAGGTCAGCAGCTTGCGCGGCAACCAGGGTTCCTGATGCGCCACGTCGCGCAGCAGATACGAAGCCAGCACGGGAATGACGGTCAGCGACAGCAGCAGCGAGCCGGCCAGCGCAAAAACGATCGCCAGGGCGACCGGGGCAAAAAACTTGCCTTCCAGATCCTGCAGCGTCAACAGTGGCAAAAAGACAGTGATGATGATGACGATGCCGGAGGTAACGGGGACGGCCACTTCGCGCACCGCCCGGTAAATCGTATGCAGGCGGGGCAACTTGCCGGCAGTCGGATCGTGCGCCAGCCTTTGGACGATGTTTTCCACCACGACAACGGCCGCGTCGACCAGCATGCCGATGGCAATGGCCAGGCCGCCCAAACTCATCAGATTGGCCGACATATTGAAGCCGCGCATGAGAAGGAACGTGATCAGCGCCGCCAGCGGTAGGACCAGGGCCACCGTCAGCGCCGCGCGCAAGTTGCCAAGGAACAGCACCAGCAGGACAACGACAATCACCGTTGCTTCCAATAATGCGGACGAGACGGCACCCACAGCTTTCGAGACGAGCTGTGCCCGGTCATAGAAGACATTTAGGGTGACGCCCTTGGGCAGGGTGGGCTTGATTTCGTCGAGCTTCTTGCGCACGCCTTCGACCACTTGCTGCGCATTGGCGCCGGCCAAGCCAAGCACCAGACCTTGCACCGCTTCCCCTTTACCACTTTGGGTCACGACGCCATAGCGTGTCAGTGAGCCGATACGCACTTCGGCCAGTGCGCCCACACGTAGCGGCACCCCGTTCTGTACCGTGACGACGACCGCGCGCAGATCATCGAGGCTGGTAATGCTGCCTTCGCTGCGCACCAGCAACACCTCATCGCCTTCACCCAGGCGCCCGGCACCGTCGTTGCGGTTGTTGGCGCGAATAGCCTCGCTCAACTGCGCCAGGGTGACGCCGCCGGCCGCCATGGCCAGCGGATTAGGCACGACCTCAAAGGCGCGTACGACACCTCCCAAGGCATTGACGTCAGCCCCCCCTGGCACCGTGCGCAAGGCGGGGCGGATCACCCAGTCGAGCAAACTGCGGCGCTCGGCCAGGGAAAGACCGCCGCCCTCGATGGTAAACATGAACATTTCACCCAGCGGCGTGGTGATCGGCGCCATGCCACCGCTGATGCCACCGGGCAAGCTCTCGGTGATACCGGCAAGCCGTTCACTGACTTGCTGGCGGGCCCAGAAAATATCAGTGCCGTCCTGAAAGTCGATGGTGACGTCGGCCAGGCCATATTTCGTGACCGAACGCAGGACTTTGGTCTTGGGAATTCCCAGCATTTCGACTTCGATCGGCACAGCAATGCGGCTTTCCACTTCTTCCGGCGTCATGCCGGGGGCCTTCATGATGATCTTGACCTGGGTACTTGAGACGTCCGGAAAGGCGTCGATGGGCAACTGGTTGAAGGCATACCAGCCAGCACCACTCAGCATCAACGCCGCCAGCAGGACAAATAGCCGTTGCGAGAGACAGGCCTGAATCAGACGGGCTAACATCAACTGCCTCCTTTTTCGCCAAGCCAAGAGCCTTTCAGGGCCACGACGCCGGAGATGGCGAGATGATCGCCTGCCTTCAGCTTCCCGGACACGCGCACGCGCTGCCCGGCGCTACTGACGACGGTCACCGGATGGGCTTCAAAGCCATCCTTATTTCGCACAAAAACGTAAGCTTGCTTGCCGTCGTGTGCCAGCGCGGCCAGCGGCACGTCCCAGGCGGCAGTATTGGCACTCAACGGCAATTGCACGGTGACCATTTCACCGGGCCGCAAGCCGCTTGTCCCAGCATCCAGTTCGGCGCGAATAGCGACCGTCTGGCTACCGGGTGCGACGACCGGACTGATACTGACGATGCGTGCCTTGCTGTTGCGCCCCTCTATCTGCAAGGCGCCGCCGACCCGCCAAGCCGCAGATTCAGCGGCAGGCGCCTGGATGTCCAGTGCCAGGCGATCCACTTGCGTCAGGTGCAGCAAGGCGGTGGCAGGGTCGATTCGCTGACCCGGCTTGACCTCGATGTTGGTCACGATGCCGGCCTGGGTGGCCGTGAGCGTCAATCCATCCTCCAGCTTGCCGCTGGCGATAATGCGTTCGATAGACTGTGCCGACAAACCAGCTAGGCGCAGCGCGGCTTTTGCCTGGCGTAATGTCGCCTCGCTATCTTGCAGCGTTGCCTGCGCCTCTTGCACACGGCGCTGGGCGATGATGCCTTCATCGAACAAGGCGCGTTCGCGCTGCGCAGTCTGGCGGGCCAGGCCGGCCCGGCTCGCAGCTTGCAGCAATTGCAATTGCAAAGGCCCGAGTTCCTGGCTCACCAGGCGCAGCAATGGTGCACCGCGCTTGACTACCTGGTTCGGCTGCACGTACAACTGGACCGCCAAGCCCGTCACGGGCGAGCTGACAATCTGTTCACCACTGGCGGGCAACGTGACTTGTGCAGGCAGGTTCAGCACGACCAGCTCGGCATCGCGCTGCAATGCCCGCACTTGAATATCGAGGGCTTTCATCTGCTGTTCCGTGACAGCAAATTTGGCCGAGCGCTCCGCAGCGGACGACGGAAGGCACCATGCCAGCGCAAGCGCCAGGCACAAGGGTGAGAGTATTTCTCTTGTTTTCATGATTCTTTCCTGAATGAGACAGACAGGGCTACCGGGCAATCGACGCCATGGCCCGCAGGCCAGGCACGCCAACGCTCCCCAGGTGCGCCAAAGTGGCGGCTGTGAAGGAAGGCAGCACAAGGTAAAGATGCAACGAGGACAGAGACGCGCGGCGCATCAGGGCGCGCGTCTACCCCGGCAGATGCTGGATGGGGAGCGCAGGCTCCCGGTCTTGCAGACGGAGTTAGGCTGTCAGCGCACCGCTACAAGGCGGGCGGAACGGAGGGTCGTACGATGGGAGCGGCAAGCGCAGGGTGACGAATTGCGGCGGGACATTGGCGTCCGCAGCCAGCATGGAAAAACCACCAAAGGCGGTATCCGGGAAAAACTGAAGGTGGTCGACGGCGTGCAAGGCCTGGTGTCCGGACTTGCCGGGCACCTCATTGTTGCGATCATCATGATCGCCGTCGTCACTGTGGCCCAGGTGGGCATGCTCATGCTCACCGGCATCCTGGTCGAGCTGGCCGATATGCGCCATCTCATGTGCCAGGCGAACGCTGCTCCCCGTCCATGCGCCGCTGTTCGTCATGAACATGACGAACAGGAAAAAAGCGAGGTAATGGGAGAGTGACTTGCGCATGCCCGGAATGTATCACGCCTGTCATGACTTTGCGAGGGCTACTTGCAAGAGAAAAATTTCACCACATCACATGAAAACATTTGGCAAACAATGAGGTCGAAATTTCTTGCAAACGTTTTAACATTCAGACATACGGCAGTCATGAGAACCATCCATCTACAACGCTTTCTGCTCGTTGTAAGCCTGCCGACCGATAGCGCGCCCTCCTTGTCAGCGTTCATATCATGGCGCTGTTGTGAAAAGTTTAAAAAAGTGCAGACACCTTTCTTCGTATTCTCATTAGCACTGGTAAACAGTTCAATTCTGACAGGATTGTAATCCTGGCGTTAGACGACTGTCACCTTTCCAATGTAGACTAAAGACAGAGACCGACGGGGATCTTCGCCATCCGCAGAACGTGGACACAGCAGTTGAACTAGTGAAAAAGTGATATGCGATTATTAGTGGTGGAAGACGAGCAAAAGGCGGGCGAATATATCCAGAAAGGTCTGAACGAGTCTGGCTTCGTGGTTGACTTGGCGAGAACTGGACCCGACGGACTTCACGCTGCCACTACTGCCCATTATGACCTGATCGTGCTTGACGTCATGCTTCCGGGCTTAGATGGTTGGCAAATCATCTCTGAGTTGCGCAAAACGGTTGATACGCCGGTGCTATTTCTTACCGCACGGGATGGGCTCGATGACCGCATCAAGGGTCTGGAGCTTGGTGCAGATGATTACTTAGTTAAGCCATTCGCTTTTGTTGAGTTGCTTGTTCGTATTCGAACGTTGTTGCGCCGAGGGCCGATCAGAGAAGCTGATATTTTTCAGATTGCCGATCTGGAACTGGACATTCCTAAGCGAAGAGTAATACGGGCCGGTGTTCGGATTGATTTGACTGCGAAAGAATTTGCACTTTTGCATTTGCTATCCAAACGGGTCGGACAAGTTTTATCCCGGCCGTTGATTGCATCGCAAGTCTGGGATATGAATTTTGACAGCGACACGAACGTGGTGGATGTCGCGGTACGCCGTCTACGAGCAAAAATTGACGACCCCTTCGAGGTAAAACTGATCCATACGATTCGGAGTATGGGCTATGTATTAGAAGATAGACAATGAAGACCAAGAACTGGTCTCTCACCACGCAGCTGGGGGCGCTCTTCGCCTGCATCTCGGCAATTGTATTTTCGGCCTTAGGCATCTATCTCTATCAAGCTCTCACGGTACAGCTCCAAGCACGGGATGACGCAGACCTTGTCGACCGTATTGTGTTCATCAGACATATGCTTGAGGAAACACCGAGTGTAGAGTCGATTCGTGTGGATCCGCACCGTTTTTTAGATGCGGTCGATTTGCATGGCGGCTTTTTGCTCGTTATGCAGGCACAAGACGGTGAAGAATTAACCCGCAATACCCGTGACCGTTCATTCATGCATGCCAGTCGGGCTGTACCGGTAGAGACGTTGCCAGAGCCATCTCACGTACGTGCTGCACCAGGGCATAGCGAACCCAACCTAAGAGTTATTGCTGCCCTGGGTACCGTTGGTTCGACAGGTTCCGTGGTGAAAATCACGCTCGCCAGAAGCGAAGAGAGCCGCGCAGCTGTTCTATCTGCATACAAGTTAAAAGTGCTTGCATCGGGCTTCTTTGGTGCGGTGCTAACAGCCCTACTGGGGTTTCTACTAGTACGTCGCGCGTTGCACAAAGTAAAGCTCATCGCGCAGCAAGCTCAGCAAGTCAGTGCGCACAATTTGGAAGTGCGCTTGCATGCAAAATCAGCACCGAAGGAAATCCAGATACTGGCTGATTCGTTCAATGAGGTGCTTGACCGCCTGCAAAATAGCTTTAATAACCTTTCCCAGTTTGCAGATGACTTGGCACACGATTTGCGTACGCCTCTCAACAATCTGATGGTTCAAACAGAAGTTGCCCTGTCTCAGCCCAGATCATCCGATGAATATCAAAACCTGCTTTCATCTAACTACGAGGAGTTTGGCCGTCTAGCTAGAATGGTGGAAAGCATATTATTTTTGGCGCGGGCTGACCATGACCAAGTTTCGCTAGCAACTGAGCAGCTTGATATGGATGTTGAGCTGACGCGAATCGCCGAGTATTTTGAAGGGCCGGCATCCGACGCAGGGATATCATTCATCGTCATCGCCTCAGGTAAAGTGCTTGCTGATGGGCACCTGCTTCGCCGCGCGGTGAGTAACCTTGTATCGAACGCTCTTCGGTACACGCCGAAGGGCGAAATTATCTTGCTCAAGGCGATAGAGGACGACGACGGGGCCGTAGTTTCTGTTTCCAATCCTGGCCCAGGCATCGCGCAGGAACACCTGTCGCGGTTGTTTGACCGGTTCTACCGTTCCGATAAATCGAGGGCCAGTACGTCAGCCTCCGCTGGATTGGGTCTTTCAATCGTCAAATCCATCATGGCGCTTCACCATGGCCGAGCCAGTGTCACGAGTGAGCTTGATGGAGTTACCCAATTCACGCTATTTTTTCCTGGCACGACAGCATCGAACGAAACAGTTAAGCGCTGAAAATGGATTTTTGAGGACAGAAATCTTGTGCTCAGCGGTTAACTAAGCAAGCTGCAGCTCCCAGTATCCGACATCAATCCACTGATCAAATTTACAGCCAACCCGCTTGAACATGGCCACCTTCTCAAATCCTAGGCGCTCGTGCAAAGCAACGCTAGATTCATTGGGCTGCGCAATGCCACCAATGACCACTTGCAGTTGGCGGTGCCGGAGCTCCTCGATCAGGGTACTGTAAAGCTGTCGGCCGATGCCCTGACCGACTCCATCGTGCGCCACGTACACCGTTGACTCGACCGAAAAACGATAGGCGCTCCGGGCACGCCAGGGCGTTGCGTAGGCGTAACCTAGTATTTGACCATCGCGTTCAAAGACGTACCACGGCAACTGCGCACCCACAGAAGCGATGCGCTGGGCCATCTCATCGATGGCGACCATCTGCTCTTCAAACGTGATGGTGGAGCTGCTGACGTAATGGTTGTATATCGTGGCGATCGCAGCAGCATCGGCGGTAGTGGCAAGTCGAATCATCAGCGGGATCCAAATAGACGTGAAATGGCAGGAAGGAGCACGGCCGCAAACTACGCACGGCACCCTAAAGTATCATTCTAGCAATAATCCATCCTATGTGGCTTCACGGCGCATTGCGTTGAGTAGGATCGCGCAGAAAAGCTGGTGAAGGCCCTGTGCCTCCCGAGCGGGCCCGCTCCCGTCCTGCGGCCTCTGCCCACCAGATCAACTGGGAAAAGGTGCGTTCGATATAGGAAACCCAACGCGTACTGTCGACTTCAGGTGCAAAGCTGCCATCGGCAGCAAAAACAGTATGTGCTGTCGGAATATGGATCATGGCCGACACCGGCAAACAGCCCAGCTCGGACAGAAAAGCGCGCATACCCACCGCCGCCCGCACACCACCCCACTGGCCCGCCGAATAAGTGACGATGGCGCTGGGCTTGAAGGCAAACAAAGAACTGCCAAAGTGGTTCAGTAAATGCATCAGTGCCGGACTCATTGAATGATTGTATTCAGAACTGACCATCACATACCCATCGGCGCTGGCAATCTCACTGGCCAGTTGCTCCAACGGCAAGGGCGCGCGCCCCTGCGCATAGGAAAAGTGTGGCTTGAACACGTCACCTAGCTCGTAATCGAGCGGATCGATGAGCACCACATTGTGGCCATCATGGCGGCACTGCGCCACGATGGCCTTGGCGACCCGTTCGCCCACGCGCGCAGGCAGGGGCGGTGTGCTGGTGCGAATAGAACCGAGAAACACCAGAATTTTCATCTTCATCTTACCCTTTCCAGCCAAAACCTCGGCTAGGTCATCGTGCAGTGAAAACCCGGCGAACGGGCCAACATGAAAACAGCCTATTTGCTTGGCGTCTCGTGATTCATGGCCGCTTCGGCGAGGGCGCGTACTTCGGCCGGCATGGATTCCTTGCGCTCGCTATAGCGGCTGGTCAGGTAATCCGAGCGATCGCGCACCACCAGGGTGAATTTATACAATTCCTCCATGACGTCGACCAGGCGGTCGTAATATGGCGACGGCTTCATGCGGTCGTTTTCGTCGAACTCCTGGTATGCCTTGGCAACGGACGACTGGTTCGGAATGGTCACCATGCGCATCCAGCGGCCCAGCACGCGCAAGCCGTTGACGGCGTTGAACGATTGCGAGCCGCCCGACACTTGCATCACCGCAAGGGTCCGCCCCTGCGTCGGACGCACGCTGCCCATTTCCAGCGGCAGCCAGTCAATTTGTGACTTGAACACACCTGTCACAGCGCCATGGCGTTCCGGACTGCACCAAACCTGGCCTTCCGACCAGAGCGACAGCTCGCGCAGCTCCTGCACCTTGGGATGGTCAGGGCTGACGCTGTCGACCATGGGCAAGCCATGCGGGTCGAAAACCCGCGTCTCGGCGCCAAAATTCTGCAGCAGCCGCTCCGCCTCCAGAGTCAGCAAGCGGCTGAACGAGCGTTCACGTAGCGAGCCGTACAGCAAGAGCATGCGCGGCGGATGCGTTGCCACCGTCGCTGGCATAAGTTTATCAACCGTCGGCGTATCGAGGTGCGCAGCACTGATATTGGGCAAGTCCTTGACTGGCTTATACATGGGGCACCACCCGCTTTCCTTGCGCATCGATGACCGCCTCGCCGTCTTCTTTGGCAAACGTGCCCAGTTGCGGCAAGGGCAGAACGTCAAGCACCAACTCCGATGGGCGGCATAGGCGCACGCCAAGCGGCGTGACCACGAACGGACGATTGATAAGGATGGGATGGGCCAGCATGGCGTCCAACAGTGCCTCGTCGCTGATTTGGGCCTGGTCGAGACCCAGTTCCAGGTACGGCGTACCTTTCTGGCGAATGGCCTCGCGCACGCTCAAGCCAGCACGGGCAATCAAATCGACCAGGGTCTCGCGCATTGGCGGTTGCTGCAGGTATTCGATGACCTGCGGCTCAGTGCCAGTATTGCGGATTAACGCCAGGGTGTTGCGCGAAGTGCCACAGGCCGGGTTGTGATAAATAGTGATATCCATAATAAATCCTTTCCTTAATAACTGAGGCGCAGTGCCAGCGCCGCCAGGGTCACCAGCAACACAGGCAAGGTGAGGACGATGCCGACGCGGAAGTAATAACCCCAGGAGATGTGAATCTTCTTACTGTCGAGGACATGCAGCCACAACAGGGTCGCCAGGCTGCCGATAGGGGTAATTTTCGGCCCCAGGTCACTGCCAATGACATTGGCATAAATCATCGCCTCGCGCACGGCGCCATGCGCTGAGGTAGGATCGATCGACAAGGCCCCGATTAGCACCGTCGGCATATTGTTCATGATCGAGGACAGGACGGCCGTCAGCACGCCTGTGCCCATGGCCGCGCCCCATACGCCATATTGGGCAAAGTAATTGAGTACGCCAGTCAGGTAGCCGGTCAGGCCCGCGTTGCGCAGGCCATATACGACCAGATACATGCCCAGAGAAAAAACAACGATCTGCCATGGTGCATTGCGAATGACTTCGCGCGTGGGTATCACATGGCCTTTAGCGGCGACAGCCAGCAACAGAGCGGCGCCAACGGCGGCCACGGCACTGATCGGCACGCCCAGGCTCTCAAGCCAGAAAAAGCCGATCAGCAGCAGCGCCAGGACCAGCCAGCCGGCCTTGAAGGTCGCCATGTCGCGGATCGCGGCGCCGGGGCGTTTGAGCTGGGAGACGTCATAGTCTTGCGGGATGTCCTTGCGGAAAAACCACATCAGTGCAAGCAGGGTCGCTATCACTGCCACCGCGTTGACCGGCACCATCACGGCCGCATACTCGGCAAAGCCGATCTTGAAATAGTCGGCCGAAACGATATTGACCAGGTTCGACACCACCAGCGGCAGGCTGGCCGTGTCGGCGATAAAGCCGGCCGCCATCACGAAGGCCAACGTAGCTTTGGCTGAAAACTTCAGTTCGAGCAACATGGCGATCACGATAGGCGTCAGTATCAGCGCCGCACCATCGTTGGCAAACAACGCAGCGACAGCGGCGCCCAGCAGGACCAGCAAGACAAACAACTTGCGGCCGCTACCACCTCCCCAGCGTGCCACGTGCAGCGCGGCCCACTCGAAGAAACCGGCCTTGTCGAGCAGCAGGCTGATGATGATGACGGCGATAAACGTGCCGGTTGCATTCCAGACGATGTGCCAGACGACGGGCATGTCCGACAACTGGATGACACCAGCCAGCAGCGCGACGCCAGCGCCGATGGCCGCGCTCCAGCCAATACCCAAGCCACGCGGCTGCCAGATAACCAGTACCAGAGTCGCCAAGAAAATCAGGAAAGCAGTCAACATACGAGCGCCTCCTTGGGGGCAGCCGGGGCAAAGACACTAGAAATGTTGTCGAGTTCAGCTTTCAGGCGTACAGGGTCATGCTGCAGCTGCTCTAGCGGCAAGGCGAAGAAAGCCTCGATGCGTGCGCGCAGAATGCCATACGTCACCCGGAAAGCAGCGTCCTTTGCTGCGTCCGTCCCCGTGACATGGCCGGGATCGTCTACACCCCAGTGGCTACGAAGCACTGGGCCCAGGTAGGCCGGGCACGTCTCGCCAGCGGCGCTGGCACACACGGTGATGACGATATCGGGCACGGAAGGCAGAGCGTCCCAGGACTTGCTGTAATACCCCAGGGTCGATATCTGCTCGTTGGCCAGCAACGCCAGTGCTCCTGGGTGCAGCGCCCCGGCCGGATGACTGCCTGCGCTCAGCGCATGCCAGCCTGCCGGCGCCAGATGATTGAAAGTCGCTTCTGCCAGGATGGATCGGCAAGAGTTGCCGGTACACAAAAAAAGAACGTTCATGAAATTATCGCAAAATAGTGAAAAGTAAGGCATGCCCGTTATCAACAGGCATGCCGGGGCGCTCGCCTACTAGACGGCGCTTTGTCCAATTGCCTTGATCTCGTGCTGGATCGCGTTTTTTTCGAGCATGTGCAGCGGCAAACTGACGAAAACGTTCATCCGGGTCATGATCTGCCGGAACACCTTATGGAATACCTCGCGCTTTTCTGCGTCGGTGCCAGTAGCTGCAGCCGGATCTTCGAATCCCCAGTGCGCCGAAAGCGGATGACCTGGCCAGTATGGGCAGACTTCGCCGGCGGCGTTGTCGCACACAGTAATGATGAAGTCCATGTGTGGTGCGTCTGGAGTACCGAATTCATCCCAGCTCTTGCTGCGCAGTTTATCGAGCGGATAGCCGGTCGCTTCAATTTGCTCGATGGCGAATGGGTTGACGCTGCCGCCCGGGTGGCTGCCAGCCGAAAAGCCACGGAAGCGGCCCTTGCCCATGGTGGAGACCAGCGCCTCGGCCATCACGCTACGGGCTGAGTTGCCGGTACAGAGAAACAACACGTTGTACACTTTGTCGGTCATGACGAATCCTTTAATCACTGCGTTGGTTGGGGGGCGATTCAATTTGTACGTTTGGATTCATGCGGCATCACAGGCTGCGCCTTGCGCAGTAGTGCAAGGCGCGCCGCCGCAGCAGTTTTCGGTCAAAAAGCCGATCAGGGCATTCATGCTGTCGATATGCGCGGCGTAGATGACAAAGCGTCCATCTTGGCGCGGCACGATCAGGTCCGCGTGCACCAGTTCCTTCAAGTGAAATGACAGGGAAGATGGCGGGATGCCCAGCTGTTCGGCAATCTTCGTTGCCGCCATCCCTTGCGGTCCGGTCTGGACAAGCAAGCGAAAGATGGCCAGGCGTGACTCCTGTGCCAGTGCCGCCAACGCAGCGATGACATTTTTAGTTTCCATGTGCACTCCTTTTAATTTCATATTTCTATAATAATCGAATTATGAAATTAATGTAAACCTATTTTTATGCGCGGCTATCGATTCACCTTGGTACGGAACTCTTGACGTCCTGGTCTTCTCCAGACGTATCGACATACCAATTAGCTGAATCTTCGTACTCAGTGGCAGAGGTGTGCGTCTCTCAGCACGTTGGAAACTCTGGTATCGCATGTATCTGGCGACAAACGACTTATCGAGAGGTAATAAGCTGCTCAATCAAATGGCGGTACTGCTAGCGCTTAAAGCGAATGCTTGGCGGCCGCAACGACGGCATGCCTATCTTCACACTCGACCTACTCTTGATAAACCATTGCTGCGCCTAGCATGTTGCCGCAAGAAAGTCGCGGTTCCACTTCGAACCTGCTACCTTAATCAAATTATCAAGGTTTCTGTAATGAAAATGTAATGTTTCAGTCATTCGGGTGTGCGGGTCCCCTACGTAGAATAGCTTCATCGGATCCGCAACTTCATTCACCCGCACCTGAAAAATAAGGACATTCCAATGAAATCCATCAAAGCCAACATCGTCGCCGTTTTTGCTGTCATCGCTCTCAGCCCGCTTGCCGCGATGGCACACCAAGGCGAAATGCACTCGAATCCAGCGTTTGGCAGTGCTGCTCCGGCGCCGGCCGCCACGCGCACTATCACGATTTCATCGACTACGAAGTATGTGAATGTCGCCCAGGGCGACGTCGTCAAGTTTGATGTGGATGGTAAGACGTTCACTTGGCAGTTCGATACGCTACGAGCCAATTCGAGCTTTGACTTTTCGGCAATTGCGCCGTCTGGCGTGAATACCCACGGCGTACGTGTGTACGTGGCACCTAACCCGACCTACGCCAACTAATTACATGTACGCCCGCCAGTGTACTGCTGGCTCATGAAGTTATTGAGATTTGCGGGACGACCAGTGCAGATGAAAGATGACCCATTGATCGCCCTGTTTTTCGAGCAAAGCTGTTTCCGTGCCGAATAAGTGCACATTTTTGCCCTGGAATTGTCCTGTGGTCTCTGTTTCCTGCATCACGACGGCCAGGTTTCCATCAATACGTTCGTTTTGTTTTAGGACTTTGCTTTTAGTGGCCTTAGCAAAGGCGGTATCGGCTGGCAGGTGATGGCCAGCGTATTCATCACGTGAACGCTCAACATGCCCAGATTCGTAAATTTTAATTTCAGGGCTAAGCAAAGTGCTCGCCTGCTCGGATATTCCGCTGGCGAGCGCTTCGTGAAATGCAGCAACAGTTTCAGTTGGTGTGGCGGCGTATAGGGGAAGACTGAATACGGAAATAGCGATCAGGGAAGTAAGTTGGCGCACGAGGTCTCCAGTGTTTTTGTTTATATGATGAATTGCAGTGATGCAATTAAATCAGCGGGCGGTGATTGTGACAAGGTGGAAGTGAAAATACTCTGGAAAACTGAAATTCGCTTGACCTTCCGCCAGTTGGAAGGTGTAGCGTAAAAAGGCGATTTCATCTCAGGTGGTTCAGGTAATTTGCAAGGAACTTAGTTGTCCGTCATAGGGAAGATACTGCAGATGAATTTCATGCTGACGCGCATTGTAAGCAACCGGGCCGAAATAGGTGCAGGACAGCGTACGCCTTACTCTACCTTTGGAGGCAACAATAGCCGCCACTCATTCCTCGCGTCCCTTGAGCTCCCTCCACACCACTTTCCCCGCCACCTCCTGAAATCATGCACTGGCGTTCGCCTCACCTCGTGCTGTATCCACCCAGTAACCAGTCATTTTGAAAGAGAATCATGCAACGCTTCCACTTATTGCTTCTGGCAACGGTTAGCTTCTCGCCGGTTGTCTATGCACAATCCACTCAACCCGCGAGCACCACGGCGACAGTGACGGATGCTAAGGCCATTGTGCCGCCGTTGAAATATGTTTCTGCTTTTGCGGATGCTAAGCCGATTGGGGAGCCCCCGATATCTCCAGATAAGGCCTGGATTCAGGCAAATAAAGAAGTGACAGGGGACTCTCAGCATGGCGATCTGGGGGACATGTCGATGGAAATGGTACCCGGTGCAAAAAGCCAGGAAGAACCCAAGCCGTCTTCGGCGAACGATCCGCACAAAGGCCATCAAATGAACATGAAAGGCAAATGACATGAAGCGACTATCGTTGCCAACACCCAATCGGGTAGCTACTGTATTCGGTGTCATATTTCTTGCAGGTTGCGCCAGCTTTTCACCGGATGGTGGATTAAATGATGTCTCCCGGCTAACGCAAGAGAGGATTGGACAGGTCAAGCCCTTCACGAAAGAGACGCTGAAAGATAGCCAACAGTCCACTTCACAGGTGCAATCACTGCTGTCCGCGCCACTGACGCCTGAATCTGCGGTTCAGATTGCGCTGCTCAATAATGCAGCGCTGAAGATCTCCTTCGCTGAATTGGGCGTCTCGGAGGCTGAGTTTGTACAAGCTGGACGGATGCGCAATCCAAGTTTTAGTTTCGGCCGCGTCAGTGGTGGTGGCGATGCGGAAATCGATCGCAGTGTGATGTTTGATATTGCGGGCCTGCTGACGTTGCCCACGCGTCGCCGCGTTGAGCAAGGACGCTTTGAGCAAGCCAAGTTGCTAACAGCTGCTCAGGCTGTGCAGTTGGCGGCAGAAACCCGTCGGGCATATTTTATGGCCGTTGCGGCGGCCCAATCGGCCGCTTTCGCGGAGCAAGTGCGTGGCGCCGCCGAGGCATCATCGCAACTCGCCGACAGCATGACCAAGGTTGGAAACTGGAGCACACTTGATCAGGCCCGTGAGCGTGCGTTTTACCAAGATGCGTTGACACAATTAGCGAGGACCAGGCATGAAGCAACAGCCACGCGCGAACAGCTCATTCGCCTCCTGGGCCTGTGGGGAGAGCAGCAAAATTTCGTCCTGCCTGACAGATTGCCTCCACTGCCGGAAAAGCCGCAGGAAACGAACAATGCGGAAGCACAGGCAATGTCGCAACGTCTCGATATGCTGTCGGCCCGCCGCGATACCGAGGCAACGGCCGCGGCACTTGGCTTGACAAAGGCAACTGGCTTCATCAACGTTTTTGATGCCGGCTACACCAATAAGAGTACGACAGGTTTGCCACGCGAGAGCGGCTACCAGATTTCCCTTGAATTACCAATTTTCGATTGGGGTGGCGCCAAGGTCGCGCGGGCCGAGGCGCTCTACATGCAGTCCGTTCATCGCACCACCGACACTGCCGTGCGGGCGCGCTCGGAAGTTCGGGAGGCGTACTCCGCATACCGCACTAGCTATGACATCGCCCGTCATTATCGTGACGATGTTGTGCCGCTGCGGAAAAAAATATCCGACGAGGTTCTGCTTCGCTACAACGGGATGCTTGCCAGCGTATTCGAATTACTGGCAGATTCGCGCGAGCAACTGGTGAGCGTAAATGCCGCCATCGAAACCCAGCGCGACTTTTGGATTGCAGAAACCAAACTTCAATCCGCCATCAACAGCGGAAGTACGAACGATACAAGGGCCATGCCATGATTTCACGTAGAGATTTTTTCAGAGGTGCAGGTGCTGTAGCGGTAAGCGCCGCTGCCGTTAGCAAGGCCGGTGCCGCGTCATTGCCTGAGGCCATGTTGATGGACAATGCCAAGACGCACATCCCTCCGGTGCCACCCACTGGCCGGCCCTACAATCCGGTCGTGACCCTGAATGGCTGGTCATTGCCATGGCGGATGAATAACGGCGTAAAAGAATTCCATCTCGTTGCCGAACCCGTGGTGCGTGAACTTGCACCAGGGATGAAAGCCAACCTTTGGGGCTATAACGGGCAATCCCCAGGCCCGACAATTGAAGTGGTCGAAGGTGACCGGGTGCGTATTTTCGTGACCAACAAGCTACCTGAGCACACCAGTGTTCATTGGCATGGCCAGCGCTTGCCGAACGGTATGGATGGCGTAACGGGCCTCAATCAACCGGGTATCGCTCCGGGAAAGACTTTCGTCTACGAATTCGAGGCCAAACGGCCAGGTACATTTATGTATCATCCCCACGCCGACGAGATGGCCCAGATGGCGATGGGGATGATGGGCTTCTGGGTGACCCATCCAAAGGATCCATCGCTCCATGCTGTGGACCGTGATTTCGTTTTCCTGCTCAACGCGTATGACGTGGAGCCGGGAAGCTATACGCCGAAGATCAACACCATGCTGGACTTCAACCTGTGGACATTCAATAGCCGCGTCTTCCCCGGCATTGATTCATTGCCTGTGCGCCAAGGTGACAAGGTACGCATCCGTGTCGGTAACCTGACGATGACGAATCACCCTATTCATATACATGGCCATGAGTTTTTCGTCACTGGTACGGATGGCGGCTGGACACCACCGGCGTCGCGCTGGCCTGAAGTCACCACCGATGTCGCAGTTGGGCAAATGCGCGCCATCGAGTTCGTCGCTACTGATCTGGGTGACTGGGCACTTCACTGCCATAAATCCCACCATACCATGAATGCAATGGGCCATTCGGTACCGACAATGATTGGCGTCAACCATCGCGGGGTTGCTGAAAAAATTAACAAAATCGTCCCTGAATATATGGTGATGGGCGACAAGGGCGGCTCCATGGGAGGCATGGAAATGCCGCTACCAGATAATACTTTACCGATGATGACGGGTGAAGGACCGTTCGGTGGGGTTGAGATGGGGGGAATGTTTACCGTCTTGAAGGTGCGCAAGGACCAGAAGCGCGGCGACTACTCCGATCCTGGCTGGTACAAGCATCCGGCCGGAACCGTGGCATACGAGTGGACGGGTAACCTTCCTGAGCCAGAACGTGCAACTAACGCTGGGGGGCAGTCGATGCCGACGATGAACAAACCCAATATTGAAGTTACTGTTCGTAAACCGACCGGACATAGCGGTCACTAATTTTTTTTAACTGAAAGGAAACATCATGAAAAACCTGCACAAAGTTGTATTGGCAACCTTGATTGGCCTGTCATCCGTGGCAACGACCTCCGTGGTGCTCGCACAGCAGCAGAGCGCCTCCGCGACGCAAGACGCGATGAGCGAAGGGGAAATCAAGAAAGTGGATAAGGACGCCGGCAAGCTGACCATCAAACATGGCGAGCTGAAGAACTTGGGCATGCCTGGGATGACTATGATGTTCAAGGTCAAAGAGCCGTCGATGCTTGACAAGGTCAAACAAGGCGACAAAGTACGTTTCGTGGTGGAAAAAGTTGGCGGTGCATTGACGGTCACTTCCATCGAAGCAGTAAAGTAAATTTAACAAAGAGAGTTGAACATGAAGACACTGCGGAAAATGATTCTTGCCACATCCATTGTGGCGGCAACGCTGGCTACCCCATTTGCCTTGGCACATGCGAGCTTGAAGAGCTCCAATCCCGAGGCAGGTGCCTCCCTGGCAGTTGCACCAAAGGAGATTGCGCTGACCTTCAACGAGAAGGTGGAAGAAGCCTTTAGCTCAATCACTCTGAGCGATGACGAAGGCAAAGCCGTTGCTGCAGACAAGGCAAAGGTTGATGCAGCAAATCCGGCCATCTTACGCTTGGAAGTACCGACATTGAATGCTGGCGCCTATACCGTGAGCTGGGCAGTTGCAGGGCACGATGGACACCGTCGCAAAGGCGACTTTAAGTTCACGGTGAAATAAATGGATGCAGTCTCGCTGTTGCAAGTCAGTTCAGCTTTGCTGCTGAACCTCGGCTTTGCCTGGCTCGTTGGATCATGGTTTGCACGCTACTGGATGCGTTCTAGCGGTGTCGATCATGATCATTTCGAACCAGCGCTGCGCAAACTTGACTTGATGGCAGCGGCAATCAGCATGGTTGGTAGTGCATCGGCACTATTGAGCGCGACGGCGGTCATGGGAGGTGTAGGGCTACGCGAAGCGTGCCCGATGTTTTGGATGATGGTGTCGACAACTGACTACGGACATGCAGGCTGCGCCATTGTTGTGACGATGCTTGTTCTCTTTATTGTTCGATTTGTAGGCGGAGTCGGCCGCAGCAGCGATATTGCTGTCGTTCTGCTTTTGGCTATTTTTTCTGCAACACGGGCGTCCATGGGGCATGCGGGCGAGGAAGGCTTCTGGACCATTCCGCTAGCGGTTGAAGCGATCCATTATTTTGCCATCGGCCTATGGACTGGTGCAGTGATGGTTTCCGGCTGGTTTGTTCTACATAAGTCGCGGATAAGGAAATTTGATACGGGTACCACCGATCAATACCTAGAATTGATGTCCCAGGCAGCAATGCTTGCAGTAGTTGCCATTGTTGCTACTGGAATTTACAGCGCATGGCACCGAGTGGGGAGCTCAGAGCATCTTGTTCATACCACCTATGGCATCACCTTACTGGTCAAAGTTGCAATGGTCCTTCTTGCCGTCGCCTTGGGCGGCTACAACAAATTTCTTGGATTGCCTGCCGCCTCCCGCTCCTCCCGCGGCGTCACTCTGGTGAGAGTCGTTTTACAAGTAGAGACCTTGCTACTGCTCGGTGCACTGTTTGCGGCGGCAATTCTTACCACTCAACAACCACCTACCGCGATGTAATGTCGCGACGGTTTTCTACAAGGGAGTACGATATGAAAAAGATGACCTTAAATGCAATTGCAGTAATGTTACTGGCCAGTTTGAGCACTTTCAGCATTGCTGCGGTACCGGATAGCAACCCAGCAGCACATAGTGGCCACCAGCATGGCGCAAATGAGCAGAGCGCATCTCTTGTGGGCAAGGCGGGTGACCCGAAAAAAGCGACGCGTACCGTCACTGTCGATATGAACGACACCATGCGTTTTAACCCAGCGTCTATCGCCGTGAAACGGGGCGAGACTATTCGCTTTGTCGTCAACAATTCCGGCAAGATCAAGCATGAGATGGTCATTGGTTCTGAGAGCGAGTTGAAAGAACATGCCCAACAAATGGCAAAGTTTCCGGAGATGGAGCATGCGGAACCCAATCAGGTGACCCTGACGCCTGGGAAATCGGGAACCATTGTCTGGCAGTTCGACAAAGCCGGCAAAGTGGAATTTGCGTGCTTACAACCCGGCCACTTTGAGGCGGGCATGAAGGGGCAGGTAGTGGTTTCTGCCAAATAGATGACTTCATTCGGCGGGAATGTTCAATTCCCGCCGTTGCCGCAATAGCTGGTTCCACCACAGCCAACGAAACAGGCGAATCTGGCCAAGGAGTGATTCATGAGTAGAACTGACGCCGAGCATCATGCACACGAGCATCATCACGACAGCCACAGTAAAACTGAACCCGACGATGCGCGGCTGGCAGTAGACGAAAAACCATTCATTGACCCGGTATGCGGTATGCACGTTGGCGCAAATCCCGAAAAAGAAATCACCTACAAAAGTATGGTCTACCACTTCTGTAGCGGAAAGTGCATGACAAAGTTCAACGCAGCGCCAGATTCCTTTATCGATAAAGCGAATGCGGCACCCAACCCTGCGCATGCCCCCCAGGAGGGAGCAGTCTACACCTGCCCGATGCACCCCGAGATTCGCCAGCCAGCACCGGGAACTTGCCCTATTTGCGGCATGTCGCTCGAACCTGAAATGCCGACGCTAGATGAGGCGGAAAACCCGGAGCTAGTCGATTTTCGCCATCGTTTCTGGTGGACGCTGCCTCTTACCTTAGTGGTGTTCTTACTGGCGATGTTTGGGCATGTGTTCCTTTCTATGGGGCTGCCAGGCCAAAACTGGATTGAATTCGCATTAAGTACACCTGTCGTACTGTGGGCCGGCTGGCCATTTTTCAGACGCTGGGCGCAATCGCTGGCACGCATGAGCCCGAATATGTGGACTTTGATTGGCTTTGGCGTAATGGCTGCTTATGGCTATAGTGTCGTCGCCACAATCGCACCGGGCCTCTTCCCGCTTACCTTTGCTGCACATGGCCGCATAGGCGTATATTTTGAAGCAGCGGCAGTCATTGTTTCGCTCACGCTTCTTGGACAGATACTTGAGCTGCGCGCACGCTCCCAAACTTCCGCCGCAATCAAATCCTTACTTGGCCTCGCTCCAAAGACGGCTCGACGCATTCAGGACGATGGCTCCGAGAATGACATCCCGCTCACGCACGTCCACGTCGGCGACAAACTCCGTGTCCGACCCGGTGAGAAGGTACCAGTTGATGGCGTAGTGCTCGATGGCGAGAGCTCGCTCGATGAGTCAATGCTGACTGGCGAGCCCTTACCTGTGACAAAGCGTGCAGGAGACACGTTGATTGGCGCAACGATCAATACCAGCGGGAGCCTGATTATGCGTGCCGAAAAAATCGGCAGCGACACGATGTTGTCTCAAATCGTACAAATGGTCGCGCAGGCGCAGCGCTCCCGCGCGCCTATGCAACGACTCGCCGATAGTGTTGCAGGCTATTTCGTGGTCGTTGTCGTGGCAATAGCGCTACTGACGTTCGTGTTATGGGGAATGTATGGCCCTGAACCGAGCTGGGTCTTTGGTTTTGTTAACGCCGTTGCAGTACTGATCATTGCTTGCCCATGTGCATTGGGGTTAGCCACGCCGATGTCCATTATGGCCGCCACAGGCCGCGCGGCCACCCAAGGTGTGCTCTTTCGGGATGCCGCAGCGATAGAAGACCTCAAGAAGGTCGACACACTGATTGTCGACAAGACGGGGACCCTCACTGAAGGTAAGCCTTCCTTTAACAGCGTGGTCGCAGCGCCCGGTTTCAAGGACGAAGACGTCCTGCAAATGGCGGCGAGCATAGACCAGGGCAGCGAACATCCGTTAGCGCACGCGATCGTCTACGAAGCGAACAGGCGAGCACTGGTGCTAACCAAACCTGACAGTTTTGAGTCTGCCAGCGGTATTGGCGTGCGCGGCACGCTTGGCGGGGTGCACATCGCACTGGGCAACACCGCGCTGATGGATGCTGACAAAGTCGATTGGAGGCCGCTTGCTGAGGTCGCTGAACGCCTGCGGACAGAAGGTGCTAGCGTCATGTATCTATCCTCTGACGGCGTTTTGGCTGGACTGATTGCGGTGTCGGATCCCATCAAGGCAACGACGCATGAGGCCATAGAAGGCTTGCGCGCTGAAGGGCTGACCGTAATCATGGCCACTGGCGATGGCGTCACCACTGCGAAGTCCGTAGCCGAAAGGCTGGGCATCACGGAGTTCTACGGCGAGGTGAAACCACAGGACAAGTTGGCCTTGGTAGAAAAACTGCAAAAGCAAGGCAAGGTGGTCGCAATGGCCGGCGATGGAATCAATGATGCCCCCGCACTGGCGAAGGCCAATGTTGGTATTGCCATGGGTACAGGAACAGACGTGGCTATCAATAGCGCTCACGTCGCTTTAGTAAAAGGAGATCTGCGTGGGATTGCCCTTGCCCGTCGAATCTCGGTCGATACTGTTCGAAATATGTGGCAGAACCTGGGCTTCGCGTTTGTCTACAATGCCTTGGGCATTCCCCTGGCTGCCGGTGTGCTGTATCCATTTACTGGCCAACTGCTATCGCCGATGATCGCCGCGTTAGCGATGAGCCTGAGTTCCGTGTCTGTCATTACCAATGCACTCCGGTTGCGCGGTACCGGTCGGCCTTAACCGCTGACTGTGGCACCGAGCGACATTCTTGTGGAAGCAAACATGAATATACCTGCGATAGTGAAAGCTGCATCGAATAATGGCTGCTTGCTTAGCAACGAAGAATTGAATTTTCTTCCGGCTGCACGCCTCAATAGAGACTGTTTCTGCACCAGTTTGGATAGCTCCGCATTGAAAATAGCGCTTTCTAGCGAACCGGGCATGGACGGATTGCACGAGTTGATCGAGGAGCGGTGTCCCTATCTATTTTCTGCGCGGCCTATTTTTGTCTCGTATCGCCAAAGCAAACGTATTGCGGACGTTATTGCAGCGATTGAATCCGTAATATCGCTGCCATCGTATCGTGCGCGCGTTCTGACTGATGCTCCTGACATTGCCAAGCATAATCCTGATGATGCAAAAGGAGTATTTTTTGGCTATGACTTCCACATCCACGACGATACCTTGGCGCTCATCGAAATCAACACAAATGCCGGTGGAGCGATGCTCAACGCCGCGATGGCAAAAGCCCATAGATCGTGCTGTCTCAGCGATAGTGAATTGACACGAGCCATTGATAGCGGTGCGACCCTTGAAGATACCATCTTCAACATGTTTGAGTCGGAATGGGCGCTCTCTCAACGTTCACAGCCACTTCGGACAGTCGCGATAGTTGACGATCATCCAGAGCAGCAGTATCTCTATCCCGAGTTTGTTCTTTTTCGACGCTTGTTCGAACGCCACGGCATAGAGGCCGTTATTGCCTCACCATCGGACCTTACCTATCGTGATGGCGTTTTACGTCATGGGGATCTTGCTATCGACTTGGTCTATAACCGGCTGACCGATTTCATGCTTGAGTCGCCCCAGTGTCTCCCATTGCGTTCGGCGTATCTAGAAAGCGCAATCGTGCTAACGCCGCACCCCCAAGCGCATACCCTCTATGCAAATAAGGCAAATCTGGTTCTGCTATCGGATAAGAAAGAGCTCGTAGCGCTTGGCGTAGCCCCCGCCGTGCAAGATATTCTGCTCAAGAGCATACCGCGAACGCAGATTGTGACGGCCTCCGATGCGGACCGCTTGTGGACGGAGCGCCGAAAGTTGTTTTTTAAACCTGTTGCAGGTTACGGGGGGCGAGCCACGTACCGTGGTGAAAAGATCACCAAACGGGTATGGCAGGACATTCTGGCTGGTGACTACGTCGCTCAGGCCCTCGTCATACCCGGTGAGCGCTCGATCGGTTCCACCGATAATCCTAGCTCGCTGAAATTCGACCTTCGAGTCTATGTTTATGACGGAAAGGTGCAGTGGACCGCGGCCAGGATGTATCAGGGGCAAACCACCAACTTTCGCACCCCTGGAGGTGGTTTTGCACCTGTTTATAGTTTGGACGACGAGCGCACTGCGAATGAAATCAGCTCTATCGCGACTAGAGCTAGTTCCCATCACGATTGAGACGTGTTTGATCCTTAAAGCGAACAGGTTAGTTAGTTACTCTATCCGACCAGCTCTCTGAAACGTCAGAAATCGAATGTCAATGAGGGAGGAATCCATGAATAAAATTGAATCGATCCAGGCATCTATCGGGCTCACAGTTAAGGGTAGCACCAGCGCGGAAGGCAAGACGGCAGGGCAAATGTTTTCTGCCACATTAGCTAATGCACTAGGATCGACGCCAATAGTGGCAATGGCCTTGCCTCCAGTGGCAACTATTCAACACACACAGTTTGACCTTCCATTGAATTTGACCGCTGCTAAGATTTGGCAGCAGGTGAGTATCAATGAACGTGCGCTCGGACTGCGGGCGTACCGTCAAGAACTTCTCGCATCCAATATCGCGAATGCCGATACGCCTGGATATGTGGCGGTAGATATTGACATTGAGAAGGCCTTAAAAACAGGAAAGTCAAAAGATGACGTTTCCCTGCAATTTCGTATTCCAGCCCAAGGTAGCATTGATGGAAACACCGTTGATATGGATGTTGAACGGGCCCAATTTGCTCACAATTCCCTCATGTATGAATACAGCGTTGATCGTGTCAAGGGACGCTTCAAGGAACTAGATGACCTTTTGAAAAATACACCATATTAGTAATCTCTTCTTGGAAATACTGACAGTAGCGACTTAATGCAACTACCGCAGGCAACGGAAAGATTAAGTCATGGCGTGATCGGGTAAGCACCTGAATGGATACGATCGCTGCTGGCCGCATATGCCACCAGCAGCGATCGCATCCAGCACTCAAAACCGCGTTACTTTTTCTTCATCATTTCCTGACAGTCCTTCATCATTTGATCCATTTTTTCATACATTTTCGGATCCATTTGATGATCCTTTTTTGGCTCCATCTGATGTTCCATTCCAGCTTGCGGGGCTTTATTGGCCGCTCGCATCATTTGCGCCTGCTTGGCCTTGCGCCCTTGCTCAATCAGTTGCCAGTCCGGGCCAGCGAAGGCGGGAAATGCAGTGCTAAGAGTGCTGATACAGAGCAGCGTAAGTAGTAATTTTTTCATGATAGACTCCTCGATAAACTAATTTGATGTATGCATCGTCATCCCCATGGTCAAGTGGCTAATTCAACCATCGACAATACAAAAGCCGCAGCGCAACTGCGGGAACGTCTGACATATCAGAAAAAAAATCACTTCTATCCGTTTGCGAAACAAAACGCATCGTAGCAGTGGTAGCACCGAGATCCGGATAGTCGCCGCCTGCGTTATGGTCGGCAAAAGGTGGTCCCATATAGCAGAAGGCGCATGTCTGGCAGCTTGGCATGGCCATCGGCTGCGCAATCGCCGCAGATGCAGGCATGTCGTTTTGCAGTGGAAACGCCGGTATATGGCTGCACCAGATAAAACCGAACAACACCACCGCACACCTCACGAAATACACGAGGTGCTTAGCCGAGCGGTAGGTGCCGAACGGTCTCATGACGGCTAATTCTCCTCTGCTGCTGCCGAGCCGGCGGCACGGATCTGACGCCGACGAAGCAGCAGATAAACCGCAGGGACCACAAACATGGACAACAACGGCGCGGTAATCATGCCGCCAACCATCGGCGCGGCGATGCGCTGCATGACCTCCGACCCGGTGCCGGTGCCCAGCATAATCGGCACCAGGCCGGCGATAATGACCGCCACCGTCATTGCCTTGGGCCTCACGCGCAAGACCGCCCCTTCACGAATTGCATCGAGCAGATCGGTTTCACTAGCGTTACCATTCGCCAGACGTTCATCCCAGGCATGCTTTAAATAAAGCAGCATGATTACGCCGAATTCGGCCGAGACGCCAGCCAACGCGATGAAGCCGACGCCGCCGGCGACTGACAGGTGATAGTCGAGCAACCACAGTAGCCAAATGCCGCCGGCCAGCGCAAACGGCAGCGTTGCCATGATCAAGGCCGCTTCATCGAAGCGCTTGAAGGTCAAATAAAGCAGCACGAAGATAATAAGCAAGGTCGCTGGCACGACGATTTTGAGTTTTTCAGTGGCACGCTCTAGATATTCGAACTGCCCCGACCATGCAATGGAGTAACCCGCCGGCAATTTGACTTCCCTGGCGACGACTTGCTTCATGTCATACACAGTCGAACTCAAGTCGCGATCGCGAATATCGACATACACCCAGCCTGACAGCCGGGCATTTTCACTCTTGAGCATCGGTGGGCCGTCGTCGATGCGGATCGCGGCGACATCACCCAGCCGGATTTGCGCCCCCCGCTCTGTCAGCACCGGTAGCTGGCGCAGTTTCTCAATTGAGTCGCGCACCTCGCGTGGATAGCGCACATTAATCGGGAAACGCTGCAATCCTTCAACAGTTTCACCGATATTGTCGCCGCCGATCGCCGCCGACACCACGCTTTGCACGTCTGCTATATTCAAGCCATAGCGGGCGGCCGCGTCGCGATCGATGTTGACGTCGATGTACCGTCCGCCGTTCAGGCGCTCGGCCAGCGCTGAGGAGACACCCGGCACCTTCTTGACTGCGCGTTCTATCTCACCAGTGATGCGGTCAATTTCCTGCAAGCTAACGCCTGCGACCTTGACGCCGACCGGGCTTTTTATGCCGGTGGCCAGCATGTCAATCCGGTTGCGGATCGGCGGCACCCAGATGTTGGACAGCCCAGGCACCTTGACGGTGCGGTCCAGTTCCTGTATCAATTTTTCCGGCGTCATGCCAGGGCGCCACTGATCGCGCGGCTTGAAATGGATCATGGTTTCGAACATTTCCAGCGGCGCCGGATCAGTGGCGCTCTCGGCTCGACCGGCCTTGCCGAAGACGCTTTGTACCTCTGGTACCGTTTTAATCAGCCGGTCAGTCTGCTGCAACAACTGCGCGACCTTGCCGGCCGACAGACCGGGCAACGCCGACGGCATGTACAGCACATCGCCTTCATCCAATGGCGGCATGAATTCGCCGCCGAGCCGGGTCATGGGCCAGATCGTGATGGCTGCTACCAGTGCTGCCGCCAGCAAAGTCAGCTTTGGAAAACGCAGTACGACATCGAGCAAGGGGCGGTATAGCGCGACCAGGAAACGATTGAGGGGATTCTTTTGCTCATCGGGAATCCGGCCGCGGATCAGATAGCCCATTAAAATGGGAATCAGCGTCACCGCCAGTCCAGCCGCCGCCGCCATCGCATACGTCTTGGTAAAGGCCAGCGGCGAAAACAGACGGCCCTCTTGCGCTTCCAGAGTGAACACGGGAATAAACGAGAGAACGATGATCAAAAGCGAAAAGAACAGTGCTGGTCCAACCTCAACAGCAGCGTCGCCAATGACGCGCCAATGCTCATGACCCTTTAGCTGTTTACCTGGATGGGCATGATTCCAGGCTTCAATATGCTTATGGGCATTCTCGATCATCACCACGGCGGCATCGACCATCGCGCCTACAGCAATGGCGATACCGCCCAGCGACATGATATTGGCGTTGACTCCCTGGTAGTACATGACGATAAAGGCGATCAGGATGCCGATCGGCAGCGTGATGATGGCCACCAGCGCCGAGCGCAAGTGAAACAGGAACAGCGCACAGACCACAGCGACGACAATGAATTCCTCGATCAGCTTTTCTTTCAGGTTGGTCACAGCGCGCTTGATCAGGTTCGATCGGTCGTAGGTGGGGATGATCTCGACGCCGGGCGGAAGGCTCGCTTTTAGCTTTTCCAGCTTGACCTTGACGGCATCGATGGTTTCCAGCGCATTTTTCCCGGAACGCATGATGATCACGCCGCCAGCAACTTCGCCCTCACCATTCAAATCGGCAATCCCGCGCCGCATCTCTGGCCCGATCTGGATGCGCGCGACATCGCCCAGCCGGACCGATACGCCAGCGTCAGTCGTCATCAACGGAATCTTGCGGAAGTCGTCAAGCGACTTCAGATAACCAGAGGCCCGTACCATGTATTCGGCCTCGCCCAATTCCAGCACGGAACCGCCCGTTTCCTGGTTGGCTTTCTGCACGGCATCGATAATTTTGCCATGTGGGATGTTAAAGGCGCGCATCTTGTCTGGATCGAGCACGATCTGGTACTGACGCACCATGCCGCCAATGCTGGCCACTTCCGAGACGTTGGGCACCGCTTTCAACTCATACTTGAGAAACCAGTCCTGCAAGGCGCGCAATTGCGACAAATCGGTCTTGCCGCTACGGTCGACCAGCGCATATTCATAGACCCAGCCGACGCCGGTCGCATCTGGTCCGAGCGCGGTTTTTGCCTGCGGTGGCAGGCGTGACTGCACCTGGTTCAGATATTCCAACACCCGTGAACGCGCCCAGTACGGATCGGTACCGTCTTCAAACAGAATGTAGACGAAGGAGTCACCGAAAAACGAGTATCCGCGCACCGTCTTGGCACCCGGCACCGACAGCATGGTGGTGGTCAGTGGATACGTGACCTGGTTCTCGACGATTTGCGGCGCTTGCCCCGGATAGCTGGTGCGGATAATAACCTGCACGTCCGACAGGTCGGGAATGGCATCGAGCGGCGTGCGCGCCAGCGACCAAATGCCCCAGACCGTAATGAATACAGTCGCCAACAAGACCAGAAAACGGTTGCTGATAGACCAGCGGATCAGTTTTGTGATCATTTCGCCACTCCCGCGGGTGCTTTCATGCCACCCATGGGTTTATTTTCGGGTTTCGGCGCACCGGAGGTCGGCGCAATGGCCACGATCTCAAAGCTGCCATCCTCGCCTTGCTGGATGTCGAAGGCGACTCGGTCACCTATGCCAATATTGCGCTGCAAGCCCGTGGAAGACACTTTGAAACCCATCGTCATCGCCCCCCACTGCAGCGACGTGATAGGGCCATGCGAAATGGTGATTTCATCCTTGCCGATCTGTTCGACCTTGCCTACCCCATGGTGGCGCGGAAGTGCCTTGTCTGCGTCAGGGGACTGCGTATCGCTCATGCGTGTCGTCGTTCCCTTCAGGCTGGCCTCGGAATCGATCAAGAACTGCGCCGAGACGACCACTTTCTGACCAGCGGATAGGCCCTTGCGAATTTCGGTGAGACCACTGCCTTCGCTGCCGACCTCCACATCGACGGGCATAAACTTGCCGCCCTCCTGGGCAAGCATGACAACGCTGCGCGTACCCGTCTGGATGACTGCCTCCGACGGCACCTGCAAAACATCGGTGCCACTGTTTGACGCGAAGGTCAGAGTAGCAAACATACCGGGCAACAACTGAGCGCCGGGGTTAGCCAGCTCCACACGGGCTTTCAGGGTTCGCGTCGCGGCATTAACTTCCGGCAAAATGGCACCCACCTTGCCCTTGAAAATAGTTCCGGGTAGCGCCTGTACCTGCGCTTCGACGGCGTCACCAGGGCGAACCTTGGCCGCCACGCTTTCGGGAACCTCCGCGTTGACCCATACTGTCGCAAGTCCATTGATGCGAAACAGCGGCGCACCAGCGGAGACGGTCATTCCTTCGCGGGCGCCAAGCTCTGCGATCACACCGCTGATGGGTGCTGAAACCGTCAAGCGAGGATGGACCTTTCCACTTGACTCGACTAGCCGGATTTGCCCCTCACTCATACCAACTAGCCGCATGCGCTGGCGGGCAGCGTCGACCAGGGATGCTGTTTCATTGCCTTGCATACGACGGCTTGCCAGATAGTCTTCTTGTGCCGCGATCCAGTCAGGGACATACAAGTCAGCCAAGGGTTGCCCCTTTTCCACCGGATCGAGCAGGGCACGCGCATACAAGCGCTCTACAAATCCACCGCTACGCGCCTGCACCAGTGCCACGTCGCGCTCGTTATAGGCAACGTTACCGACGGCAACCAAGCCGGCGGACATCCTTCCTGATGTGACGAGCGCTGTGCGCACTCCCAGGTTTTGCTGGACCCGCGGGCTAATCGTAACATTACTGTCCTCACCATCCCCCGCAGCATAGACGGGCACCAGCGGCATATCCATGAACGGTGACTTACCGGGTTTGTCAAACTTCTGGCCCGGCACCATGGGGTCATGCCAATATAATGGTTTCTTGTTGGCAGCACTCGCGGCGCCTGCTGCGTTGCCGGATACCGCCTTGACGTCACCTGTAGATACTGTCTGATGTGCTTGTCGTAAACCAAACTGGTAACCGGCATAAGCGACCGCTGCAAGGGCACCCGCAAGTACTAGGACGCGTAATTTCTTATTGTTCATTTGAATTCCTGCTGGCGATGTACTGCGGAAATCTGCGTGATTGCGATGTCGGGAAAGAGGAAGCGAAGCTGTGCCCAGAACTGGGCTGTATTCATCTGCAACTGCAGCAACTGAACGTGCATGTCCGCACTGTTACGCCTGGCAGCGAGCACCTCAGCCAAAGAGGCTTTTCCGCCACGATAAGAGGCCAGGACCGCTTGGCTTCGCTTGTCGGCAAGGGGCAATAGCTGGAGCGCGTAGCGCTCGCTACGTTCTTGGCCACTCCTCCATTCGATGAGCAAGGCACGGATGTTGGCGGCATCTTCTCGCAGCAGTTCGTCGCGTTCGCTCCTCGCTTGTTCGACCAAGGCGAGTTTGGAGCCTAGTTCGCGGTCCTGCCGGTTTTTGCGATCCCACTGTAATGGCAGGGATAGGCCAACGGAGACCATGTTCGAGTAGGCCGCGCCGCGCTGCTGGAATGCGAACTCGATACTCCAGTCCGGATGCCGATTCGCTTGCGCCAGATTGACGTCGGCCTGGGCGACTTCTTCCTGCCGATTCAACACCATGATCTGCGGGCGGTGCGCCAGTTCAGTGTCGAGCAACACCGGGTCCAGAGGGATGGTGCCCAAGTCGGGCATGCTGGAATCGGCAAGTTCGCCGCTGCTGCCAGTCCAACGCACCAGCATGTTTTTTGCCGTATTGAGGTCGCGTTCGACCTGACTGGCTCGGTCCTCAAGGGTTAACAAGGCAGAACGCGCAGCCAGCACGTCGGCCTGGCTGCCACGCCCGCCCCGATAGGCGGCCGTAGCGGCGTCAATTTCCTGGCGGGAAAAGACCACTTGTTCTGTCAGAACTACTGACATTTTCCGAATGTAGTAGACGTTGAGCCAGGAGATCGCCGTGTCGCGCTGAATCGCGGCGAGTGCGACATCTTTTTGCGCCTGCGCCTTGTCGGCTTCGCGCTCAAGACGTGCGGAACGCCAGCGCAATTTATCGGCGCGTGTCAGTTCCTGCGAAATGCCGATGCGCCGCATCGTCATGAAATCCCCGCTCAAACTAAAGCGATCGGTGCCACTTAAGGGCACATTATCGATGCCGACCTTGAGAGTGGGATCGGGGCGCTGCGCCACTGCTACCGCCATTTCGTGTGCGGCGACAGTTGCCTGGTCCTGCGCATGAAGTTGGCGCGAGCGGGCGACAGCCTGCTGCAGCGCCTCGGTGAAGGTGACTGGCTGGGGGGCCGCGCGCGCATCATGAACGAAGGCAAGCAGCGGAACAGTAAGGGCGAGAGTTAACGCCGTCTTCATGAATGGGTGAAGGCGGACGACGCGTGCATTTGTATGCACGGTGTACGGGATTGACATGGCAGCTCCAGAATGCGATGGGAGGCATCGCCTTGTCGAACCCGACAAGGCGATGGCGATCTAGGCAGTCTGGAGTGTTAAATACGGAAACAGCAATGGCGGATAGCGATAGGCGGTGCCGTTGGCCTCGCCAAGGTAATGAGCAAAGGAGGTTTGGCTGTATACACTACGGGAGTGTCATAAATAGCTAACGTCAGAAGCAGGACAACAGGTACGAAAGATGGGTGGTCGGCGACAGGCGTCTTGTCCAGCGACTGCCTGGACGCATCCCCCACAGCATAAATTTGACACAACGTCGACTGGTCAGTGTCCATGCCGGCGCAGTCTGTCATCGCGGGCATCGCAGACACCCCAACACCTGCGGATGTAACGGAACTACCGACTCCCATCGGTACGCCGGGGCATAGGTATGAAGCGACCGCATGCTGTATGAACAGCATGCTAAGTATCGCGACAAGAGCCGTGAACAATCGCACTGTGCGGGAGGTCTTCATAAACTATCTAAACGGATGATATTCGTAGCCTAGGTTGTATCAAACCAACTGTCAAGCTATTGCTATGCTGTCACTTGACCGTGAGCAAGTACGGATCGAATGACAGATATCATCACTATACGCATTACCATAATGGGAAGGTCAATCAAAGACATATGTCGCCGGATTGGAATGCTTTACGTTTAATTGCTTGACAAAAAACTTGCAATCGATGCACCATTTCCAGCAATTCCTTCGCTGGACCGGTGTCGATTGATTTCAATGACGAATATCCATGAAACGGCTTATCCACGCCTGAAACAAGAGTTCACTGAGCAGGAGCTCGGGGCGATCTACACGCCTTCGCGCGCACAAATTGACCATATCTTCACGCTGTATCGCCAAGCATCGCATCGTACTTTTTTGCTGATCCAACTTATGCTGTTGCAAAGGCTCGGTTATTTCGTCCCTTTGTCGAGCATCCCGTCTATCGTGGTGCGGCATATCTGCGAACATAGCGGTCTGCGCGTTCCGGCAAAACGAGCGCTGGCGCAATACGATCAATCCGGTAGCAAGACAACACACCAGCGCCGTCTGCGCGGGTACGTGGGGATCCGGGTGATGGACTCGTCCGATGAATACTGGCTGGAAGATCAGGCCCTGCAGGCTGCCCATACCAAGCAGGAGCTACCCGACATTATCAATGTCCTGATTGAAGAGTTGGTCCAGCGTCGCCTGGAACTGCCTGGATTCACCTACTTGTTCAGGCTGGCTCGCCATTCCCGTACCAGCGTCAATGACGGCATCTATAAGGCGGTGGCTGGCGGATTGCCAACTTGCGTGGTCGAGCGTTTTGAACACATGCTCACTGCGGGTAAGAACCTGCGCATATGGGATAGCCTCAAACGCGAGCCGAAGCAGCCCAATGTGCGTGCGGTGACGGATTTCCTGGCCCACATTGAGACCATGATCGCGCTGGCGCAGGATCTGCCCAATACCGAGGCCATCGCCGCAACCAAGCGTGAACAACTCGTTTTGGAGGCGCGTGCCCTGGATGTGGCGGAAATGCGGCGGCTCAAGCCACTCAAGCGCCACACCCTCATCGTGCTGCTGATTCAAAGCCAGTTGCAGAAGGCAATGGACGATATCGCCGAAATCTTCATCAAGACCATCCGCAGCTTGCATAACGGTGCCGAGGAACGGTTGCGGCAATATCACCTGCAGCACGCCGAACAGATTGAGCGTTTGATCGGACAGTTCCGCGAAGTGCTGACCGTCCTGAGCGACGAGGGCAGCGACGAGGAGCGCGTCGCTAGGGTCGAGCAATCCCTCGACGGGGATCTTGGGGCATGGATCACTGAATGCGACGAGCACATGGCGTATGCTGGCAATAACTATTATCCGTTCATGCTGGTCGGGTATGTTGGCAAGCGCAGCCTGCTCTTCAAGTGCCTCGAAGCGCTCAGTCTGAAATCGAGCTCCCAGGATCAGAGCCTGCTGGCGGCGATCGCCATCATCCAAAAGCATCGCTCCAGCCACAAGGAACAACTGCCAGCGGCAGAAGGTGCGCTACCTGAATTGGCACTGGACTGGATGTCCGATAAGTGGCGCAAGCTGGTTTTTGGCCGAGTCGCAGCCGATGCCCCAGCGAACGTGCATCGCAAGTATTTCGAACTTGCCGTGATGACGCAAGTCATGGATGAACTCAAGTCGGGCGATCTGTACGTCGAGCATAGCGGCGACTACGATGATTATCGCAACCACCTGGTGGACTGGGAGCAATACGAGCGTGAAGTGAAAGCCTATGGTGAACTGGTAGGGCTGTCGGTGGAAGCTCCGGCGTTTGTCGCGCAGTTGCGCGACAAACTCGGCAGTCTAGCGCGCGACGTTGACAGCCGATTCCCGCAAAATAGCCTTGCCGATATAGACGAGAGCGGCATTGTGATCCGTCGCATGGAGCGCCCGAAGCCGCCACCCGAACTTGACGCCATCGAGCAGATGGTCACCAATGAAATGGATCCGGTGAGCATCCTTGATGTATTGACCGAGACTGAAAAATGGTTGGACTTGCATAAACTCTTCGGTCCGTTGTCCGGCTTCGAGGCCAAAGTAGACGATCCGCGCAAGCGCTTCATCACTACGTTGTTTTGCTATGGTTGTAACCTGGGCGCCACGCAAACCGCACGCTCGATCAAGGGACTGAGCCGCAAGCAGGTGGCCTGGCTCAATCTCAAGCATGTCACCGAGCAGCGTCTGGACAAGGCGATCGTCAAGGTGATCAATGCATACAACCGCTTCGCATTGCCACGTTATTGGGGGTCGGGAAAGAGCGCGTCGGCCGACGGTACCAAATGGAACATTTACGAGGCTAACCTGCTTTCCGAATACCATATCCGCTACGGTGGATACGGCGGCATTGGCTACTACCATGTGTCCGACAAGTACATCGCGTTGTTCAGTCACTTTATTCCATGCGGCGTCTATGAGGCGGTTTACATCCTCGATGGGCTAATCAACAACCAGTCGGACATCCAGCCAGATACGCTGCACGGCGATACCCAGGCCCAAAGCACGCCTGTCTTTGGCCTGGCTTCGCTGCTGGGTATCGACCTGATGCCGCGCATCCGCAATATCAAAGATCTGGTGTTCTTCAAGGCGGACAAGGCCGACCAGTATGACAATATTGGCAGCCTGTTCCGTGGATCGATCGACTGGGAACTGATCGCGCGCCATATGAAGGACATGCTGCGCGTCGTTATTTCCATCAAAGCGGGCAAGATTGCGCCATCGACGATCCTGCGCCGCCTAGGGACCGCTAGCCGCAAGAACAAGCTCTACTACGCGTTCCGCGAGCTCGGTAGGGTACATCGGACAATGTTCCTGCTCAAGTACATCAACGACGCAGAATTGCGTCGTACCATCCATGCAGCAACCAACAAGAGCGAGGAATTCAACGGCTTCATCAAATGGTTGTTTTTTGGGGGCGAAGGCATCATTGCCGAAAACGTTCGGCACGAACAGCGCAAGGTTATCAAGTACAACCAGCTCGTTGCGAACATGGTCATCCTGCACAATGTCCATGAGATGACGCGGCTCCTCAAGACAATACAGGCAAAGGGATATGTGCTAACGGAGGAGGTGCTTCGCGGCTTAGCGCCATATCGGAAAGGGCACATCAACCGATTCGGCGAATATATGCTGGACCTTGAACGCGAGGTAGCCCCGATGAATTATAAAGTCGAATTTACCAAATAAATCAATTGGTTAGGTCGGTTTTTGCGAAAAAAACTGCAATCCCGGCCGGCCCTCTATCACATCCCGAGTAATATCCAGTTATAATCAGTCATGCTCAAACGCTTCCTCTATATTCTTGCTGTCGCTTTCGCTCTCCAGATGAGTTGGGGAATTGCGAGCGCATATTGCTTGCATGAGAGCGGTAAAGCAAGTTTGCATTTTGGGCATCACCAGCACGAACACAAAACATCCAAAGATACTTGCTGTGGTTCTTCCTCTTCCAGTTCAAAGAAATCGGCTGTTCATCTTGACTGCCCATCGTGCTCGCATGGCTTGGTAGGCATGATCACTTGGGCTTCCAATTTCGAGGAGCCGTTGACGGCAATTCATTCCCCGCCGTTATTAGTTCGAGCATTACCCCCTCCCTATCCTGAATTACCTGAGCGCCCTCAGTGGCATGTTGCCGCCTAGTCCGGCGACATCGACTCATACACATCTTCGTATTTGTAGATCACCACTACAGGTGAGCGTGTCGTCGCCGGATTCTTCCCATTTCATTTTTTGGAGAATTCTATGCGACCATCATTTTTGCCGCTTGTGCTTGCTATCGTACTCGCATTTCCGCTGCAAGCGGCTGCACAGACGGAAGCACCGTCAGTTGCAACGGCAGCCCCAGCGGCTGCTCATAAAGGCGCTTCTGCATTGACATTGGCAGAAGCAATCAAACTCGCCTTTGAGGGCAACCCTGGGCTCCGGACAGCCATGCGTGATATTGATATCGCCGCTGGCGAATTGATCCAGGCGGGTACCCGACCTAACCCTGAGCTTTCCTTTGTTTCGGAGGGTCTAAAAAAAGAACAGAGGACACGAACTATACAATTCAGTCAACCGTTGGAGCTGGGTGGCAAACGTGCTGCCCGCATGGCGGCAGCGAGCCTCGGAGGGGATATTGCCTCTGCCGATCTGGCCGGGTACCGTACCTCGTTGCGCGCTGACGTCGTGACTGCTTTTTTCGACGTCGTAGCGGCTCAAGAGGGCTATCAACTTGCGCTTGTATCACAGCAACTTGCGCAGCGCGTCAGCGATGCAGCGGCGCGGCGTGTGATGGCAGGCAAGGTGTCACCGGTAGAGCAAACCCGGGCTCGTGTGGCGGAAGCAAGCAGCAAGATCGAACTCAATCAGGCTGCCAATGATCTGACGCTGTCCAAACGGCGTCTCGCTGCAACTTGGGGAAGCCAGACACCCCAGTTTGATTCCGTTGTCGCACTTGAAATGCCAGCACAGGCTATCCCTACCTCTAATGAATTGAATAATCGCCTTCCGACAGCCCCACAGACTCTCCGGGCACGTCTGGAAGTTGATCGCCAAGAGGCGTTGACTAAGGTAGAACGCAGCCGCAGGATTCCTGATGTAAATCTGATCGTTGGAACCCAGCGTGACGAACAACTTGGTCAAGTCGGGCCGCGTCGCACCATCTTGGGGCTATCGATTCCGTTGCCACTTTTCGATCGTAATCAAGGCAATGTCCTCGCAGCCTTGCGCCGAGCAGACAAAGCCAGAGATGAACTGAAGGCAGTAGAGAACAGATTGTCAGCGGAAGTTGCTGAGGCAACTGCACGCCTCAGTGTTGCGCAGTCCGAATTGACAATTTTGCGGACCGACATTCTGCCAGGAGCGCTGAGTGCATATGAGGCAGCTTCAAAAGGGTTTGAACTCGGAAAATTTAGCTTCCTTGATGTCCTTGATGCACAGCGCACACTTTTCCAGGCAAAAACTCAATATGTACGCGCGCTCGCTGAATCACATCGCTCCGCCGCCGACATCGATCGCATTATCGGACGCGTTGAATCGAATGGCACTTTGATTGCACCTGCGATCTCATATCAGGAAACAAAATGAAAACACCGAACATTGAAAAGAAATCGCTGCGCGCGATGATGGCGATCGTAGCAATCGGCGCTGTGCTGTTGGCCGCCATTTTATTTACTGGTAAATCCGGCGGCGCCCCGGAAGGGACGGACACTGAAACTTCCGCCAAGGCAGATGAAAAAGAGAAAGGCGTTGGAGGAGGCGCCGGCAAAGGCAGCCATGGCGGAAAATTGTTTGTCCAAGGGGCGACTACCGTTGAAGTCATCCTTGCAGAAGAGAAGGGAGAAGCTCGCCATCGCTTATGGCTCTACGAAAATGGCAAACCCGTTGCGCCGACTACCGCCACTGCGACCGAGCAAATCAAACGCGCTGACGGCCAGGTGATGAACTTTGAATTCGCAGTCGACAAAGATAGTTTGCTGGCCAAAGAGAGCATTGCCGAACCGCATATTTTTGATGCTCTCATTACTGTCCGTAAGGGCGGCGTCACGATCCCGATCAAGTTGCAAAGCGAGGAAGGCAAAATTGAGTTGACTGATGCTCAAATCAAGACTGCTGGGGTGATGGTAGCAAAATCCGGTACGGCGAGTATTAATAGTGCCTTTCAACTAGCTGGCGAAGTGCGCTTCAACGAAGACCGTACTGCACACATCGTGCCCCGTTTGCAAGGTGTAGTTGAAAGTGTGGCCGTCGACCTTGGTCAGCAGGTAAAGAAAGGACAAGTTCTAGCAATCATCGCCAGCACCGTTTTGTCTGAAATGCGCAGCGAATCGCTTGGTGCGCAAAAGCGCTTGGCGATGGCGAAATTGACCTACGACCGCGAGAAAAAATTGTGGGAAGGCAAAATTTCCGCAGAGCAGGATTATTTGCAAGCCCAGCAGGGGCTGCGCGAAGCGGAAATAGCTGCTCAGAACGCTTCTCAAAAAATCGCCGCCATTGGTGCCTCTGGTGCTAGTTCCGGTGCATTGAACCGCTTTGAACTGCGTGCGCCATTCGATGGTGCAATCATCGAAAAGCACATTACTTTAGGCGAATCTGTGGCCGCCGATGTGAACGTATTCACGATTGCGGATCTGTCAACGGTATGGGCAGAAATCATCGTTCCCGCCAAGGATCTCGGCACTGTGCGCGTTGGTACGAAAGCACTCGTCAAGGCAACCACGATGGATTCCGAGGCATCTGGTGTAGTTTCCTATGTGGGTTCGCTGCTTGGAGAACAGACACGCACGGCCAAAGCGCGAGTCACCCTGGCAAACCCGAAACTGGCCTGGCGCCCGGGCCTGTTCGTCAATGTCGACCTGACCTCCGATGAGCGCGAAGTACCTGTTGCGGTGGCCAGCGATGCAATCCAGACGGTTGAAGGTAGTCCAGCCGTGTATATCCGCATCGATGGCGGCTTTTTCGCTCAGCCAGTGGAGACCGGCCGCAGCGATGGGAAATACACCGAGATCGTAAAGGGTCTTGCTGCTGGTACTACGTATGCGGCAAAAGGTAGCTTCGTCCTCAAGGCGGAGCAGGGCAAAGACAGCGCCGAACATGCACATTAAGCCGGAGAAATCAAATGTTTGAACGCATAATCCGCTTTTCCATCGAGCATCGATGGTTGGTGATACTCGGTGTTATTGCCATGGTGGGTATTGGTATCTTCAGCTACCAAAAGCTGCCAATTGATGCCGTACCCGATATTACCAATGTCCAGGTTCAGATTAATACCTCAGCACCAGGGTATTCGCCGCTGGAAGTTGAACAACGTGTGACTTTTCCGATCGAAACAGTGATGGCCGGCTTGCCAAGTCTGGAGCAGACGCGCTCATTGTCGCGTTATGGCTTGTCGCAGATTACCGTCATCTTTAAAGATGGAACGGATATTTACTTCGCCAGGCAACTGGTCAACCAACGATTGCAGGAAGCGAAAGAACGCTTGCCTGAAGGCGTATCTCCGGTACTCGGTCCAATTTCAACGGGTTTGGGCGAAATTTATCTCTGGACAGTTGAGAGTGAGCCGAACGCAAAGAAGGCCGATGGCCAGCCTTACACGCCGACGGATTTGCGTGAAATCCAGGACTGGATCATCAAGCCGCAATTGCGCAACGTGACTGGGGTTACGGAAATCAACTCCATAGGTGGCTTTGCAAAGGAATATCACGTTACACCGAACCCGACAAAGCTGTCATCGTATGGCCTGACGTTTCAGGCCATCGTCACTGCGCTGGACGCGAACAACAACAATGTCGGTGCCGGTTATATTGAAAAACGTGGTGAACAGTTTCTGATCCGCGCTCCTGGCCAGGTAAAGTCGCTGGAGGATATGAGAAATATTATTCTCAATACCGTTCAAGGGGTACCGATTCGCATTCGTGATGTGGCCGAAGTCGAACTCGGGCGTGAACTGCGTACCGGTGCGGCGACCGATAACGGCCGCGAGGTTGTGTTGGGTACTGTCTTCATGCTGATTGGACAAAACAGTCGGATCGTCTCGCAAGCGGTAGACAAAAAAATGGCGGAGATTAACCGCACTTTGCCCGCTGGTGTCAAAGCCGTCACTGTTTATGACAGGACCGTGCTGGTTGACAAGGCAATCAATACCGTTAAGAAAAATCTGATGGAAGGCGCGGTACTGGTCATCGTCGTACTGTTCCTATTCCTTGGTAACATACGAGCTGCTCTGATCACCGCGATGGTCATTCCGCTGGCCATGCTGTTTACGTTCACGGGGATGGTAACTTATAAGGTCAGCGCGAACCTGATGAGTCTCGGCGCCCTTGACTTCGGCATCATCGTCGACGGAGCCGTTGTCATTGTAGAAAACTGCGTACGCCGTCTGGCTCATGCGCAAGCGCATCATCAACGCACATTGACTCGCGCGGAACGTTTTCATGAGGTATTTGCTGCGGCAAAAGAGGCACGTCGCCCATTGTTGTTCGGTCAGCTCATCATCATGATCGTCTATATTCCTATCTTCGCCCTGACCGGTGTGGAAGGAAAAATGTTCCATCCAATGGCATTTACCGTTGTCGCGGCACTTGTCGGCGCGATGATTCTGTCGCTCACTTTCATCCCGGCCGCTATCGCACTGTTTATCGGCAAGAATGTTGCTGAAAAAGAAAATCGCGTAATGGAGTTCGCCAAGCGCTTATACACGCCTTTGCTGGCCAAGGCGTTACTCAATAAAGCTGTCGTGGTAACCTCTGCAGTCGTGCTTATCGTACTGTCGGGTGCTGTCGCAAGTCGGATGGGGAGCGAGTTCATTCCCAATCTGAACGAAGGCGATTTTGCGATTCAGTCGTTGCGCATCCCGGGGACTAGCCTGACCCAGTCGATCGAAATGCAGAAACAGCTCGAAGCTGGTCTGAAGGCCAAGTTTCCGGAAATTGAGCGGGTCTTCGCGCGTACAGGTACTGCGGAAATTGCTTCTGACCCGATGCCGCCGAATATTTCAGACGGCTATGTGATGCTTAAGCCTGAAAAAGACTGGCCGAGTCCGAAAAAAACCCGCGCGCAAGTACTAGCGGCCGTACAAGCGGAGGCAGCCACTTACGCTGGCAACAGTTATGAGTTCTCACAGCCCATTCAGTTGCGCTTCAATGAACTCATTTCTGGGGTGCGTAGCGATGTCGCCGTCAAGATATTTGGCGACGATATGGACGTCCTGAATGCGACAGCGGCGCAAATCGCTGGTGTACTTTCTCGCATCCCCGGCGCGGCGGAGGTCAAGACCGAACAGACTTCCGGCCTGCCGATGCTCACTGTCAATATCGATAGGGAGAAGACTGCTCGCTATGGCCTCAATGTCGGCGCGGTTCAAGAAGCGTTGGCGATTGCTACAGGCGGAAGAAATGCCGGCACCGTGTTTGAGGGTGACCGCCGTTTCGACATCATCGTGCGGCTTCCGGAAGATCTGAGAACTGACTTGGAGGCACTCAAGCGCCTGCCTATTCCTTTGGCACGTTCTTCGGGAACGAACGGTGCGGCCGGGGAAGTTAGTTTCATCCCTCTCTCCGAAGTAGCCACCCTCGATTTTGCACCAGGTCCTAATCAGATCAGCCGGGAGGATGGCAAGCGACGCATCGTGGTGAGCGCGAATGTGCGTGGGCGCGATATTGGTACCTTCGTTCCCGAAGCGGAAAAACTGATTCAGAAGGAAGTCAAAATACCACCTGGTTACTGGATGATCTGGGGCGGGACTTTTGAACAACTGCAGTCAGCAACCCAGCGACTGCAACTGGTCGTGCCACTCGCATTATTCCTCGTGTTTACCTTGCTATTCGTGATGTTCAATAACGCCAAGGACGGCTTGATTGTGTTCACAGGCATTCCGTTTGCGCTGACAGGCGGCATTCTGGCGCTTTGGCTGCGCGATATTCCGCTCTCGATTTCCGCTGCAGTCGGTTTTATCGCCTTGTCTGGTGTGGCCGTGCTGAACGGTTTAGTGATGATCTCCTTTATCCGGACACTTCGCGATGAGGGCATGTCCTTAGACCAGGCAATCACGACGGGTGCGCTGACTCGTTTGCGACCAGTCTTGATGACTGCATTAGTGGCATCGCTGGGATTTATTCCGATGGCGATTGCGACCGGCACAGGTGCGGAAGTACAACAGCCACTTGCGACAGTCGTTATTGGGGGAATTATTTCATCGACGCTGCTAACGCTACTGGTCCTTCCGCTGCTTTATCGCTTAGCACATGGCAAGGATGAGGATGCTGAATCCGGTACTGTCCAGGAAAAAGATCAACTTCCTGCTTGATCCTCATATTGATTAACGACAATTGATAACAAACCGCCCAAGCATGGCATCGCTTGGGCGGAAAAAGAGCGACATAGACGTGGTCAGAAATCACAATACCGCTATGGGCACAGTAGAAAAGTATGATTTCGATAATACTGCATGTAATTATTATTTATTTTATTAAAAATGAAAATTATTAATTAATATTTTTAGAATTTCTTCTTGGTTAGCGCGATCAGAAGGTTGGCAGTAATTGAATTTTTTCAAAAAATATTGCGATTTAATTGTGCATTGATATGATGTATAGGGAAAGAGTTGGTGTATCAATGAAAAATGAAAGAGAATTTATAAAATATATCGGCGAAAAATTGTTGATATTGGCACTCGTTTTATTGTTGATTTTTGTTGTTTTTGATTCTGTGTCCTATTGGTTGCCGGATTTAAATTGGTTAATCACAAAAATTTTATAGAAATAAAATATTTGACAATCAAATAAAAATAATTTTTTGGTAAAGATGGGGGGGAGTCATGCGTATATTATTGCTGGGAAGTGATATCTCATTTGCCGATAAGGTATTTGATAGCGCCTTGAAAAATGGCTGGAGGATCAATCATGTGAAAGACCTTATCGCAGCAAGATTGGCCTTGCTTGAGACGAGTTACTCTATTGTCCTAATCGATAATGATCTATCTTCGAAATTCGGGTTGAACCTGCTTCGAAATATGCGTGCTCAATATGACGTGACACCAGTACTCATAACAGCCGAATCCTGTAAGGTGAGTGAGCGTATAACTTGGATTGATTCTGGTGCAGACGATTATTTGCTGAAACCATTTGAATTTGATGAGCTGTGGGCGCGCGTACGCGCAGTAACCCGAAGAAGTGAGGGCCGTATGGTGCCTTTAATAACTTGGGGCGATATTGAAATTGACGTCGTAAAGCGTAGTGTAACGCGTGCTGGTAAGCCAGTCCGGCTTAGCGATCACGAATACCGGATCCTGCTAACCCTTATGCAGGGGAAGGGACATGTTGTTGGACATGAGCATCTAGAAGCAATGATGTATGACGGAGCTGCTACGATTGAAAGCAATACGCTAGCCGTGCATATTTGTCAGGTCCGACGCAAACTGGGTGCGGGCATTATTACTACCGCCTATGGCCAAGGATATTTAATGGCTAATCCATGCTAAAAATTCCTTTGGAGTTGAATGCGTTCTAAATACAAAATATAAAAATTAAAAAGCTATATAAATTTTAACATACATCTCACATATTAATTGAGATCTGAAATGAATGATGCGATTAAAAATTCTCCGATAGTAGAAAATAAACCAATTGAAAGCGTGGGGGCGCGCAATCTTACAGAGATGCCTGATTTTCATCTGGAGGTCACTTGGACAGTTTTGGGTACATCCGTTCTGACATTCTTGCTGCTCATGGGATTCGTGTTATGGATGCGGCTGTCGAGTCGTAGAAAAAAGTTGGTAAAGAAAGAAATTCTTCTACCGACTCGACATCCACGAAAGCGAAAACGGCGACGCCATTAAAACCATTGTGCAGTCCAAAATTTTAATAAATTAAAAGAAGGTTATATTTTGATGCTTCGCTTTCAATCAATGAGCTGGATTGAAGTCGCTTCTCACATTATTGATATGTTGATCGCCTATGCTTTGGCATTGCCAATTGGGTGGGACAGAGAGTCGGCAACAAATGGTGGCGCAGGTTTGCGGACATTTCCTATAGTTGCAATGGCCAGCTGCGGTTTTATTTTAATTGGAATCGGTGCGCTCGGTGAAAATTCACCACAGTTAGCGCAGGTCCTATACGGTTTGATTGTGGGGATTGGATTTATTGGTACCGGTACTATCTTCAAGAGTAGTAGCGAGATGCGCGGAAATACCACGGCATCGACAGTGTGGGTGACTGGCGCAATTGGCGCTGCAGTGGGATTTGCTTTGTACGATATCGCCGTGGTATTGAGTTTTGTAACTTTTTTGACACTACGTCTCAGAAAATTAAATACATGAATGATCATGAATGCCCATCATTACGAATATTTCTTGTGAAGTTTTATGTATAGTTATTTGTTAAAATTAATGAAGTTAAAATTATTATCAATAGTAAGATATTTTAAAATATATTTCGGAGTAAACTATGTTGGAACACATCAAAGCAAGTTTGACCGATGCTAAACAGGCCCTCGATACATTTCTAACCGACGAATCTGGGCTGCAGCGGGTAGAGCGTGCAGCAAATGTCTTGCTGGCTGCCTTTAATGGTGAAGGAAGGATATTCACATGTGGTAACGGAGGGTCCATGTGCGACGCGATGCATTTTGCAGAAGAGTTTACTGGGCGTTTCCGTAATGATCGATCTGGTCTGCCAGCAACAGCGATCAGTGACCCAAGCCATATGTCGTGTGTTGCAAACGATTTCGGATATGACCAGGTATTTTCTCGCTATCTGGAGGCGCATGGGCGTGAAGGCGATGTGCTGTTAGCCATCAGTACGAGCGGAAAAAGTCCGTCGATCATTATGGCTGTTACCAGCGCCCGCAATCTCCGAATGAAGGTAATTGGATTGACGGGCAAGGCGGGTTCGGAATTTGAGCCACTATGCGATGTTTGTATTTGTGCACCAGCTGGCCAATATGCAGACCGCGTGCAAGAGATGCATATTAAGATTATTCACATACTGATCGAATTGGTAGAGCGTTCGCGCTTTCCTGAAAACTACTAGTACATTTATGTGAAAATCCGGCCTCACTGGAATGCAGAGAATTTTTACCTGATGAGATAAAACTTGTCCTTGGTTTATACTGTTTTTTTACTTCCCCATCGTTAGGGATGGTTCTTAAAGACACTGTTTCAATAGCTGCGCGAAAGATGCGGTATCGGAAAATGTTAAGTACGACCGATGTTCCACAGCGCAAGCTCCATAATTCCTTTGACATGAAAGAATTAATCCATGAATGCAACTAAACATCCCGTTGAAGGCGGACCAGAAGATAACCAGCCTGACAAGGCTGCGCAAGCCTACGACCATCCTGGGCAGGTGGCAGCCGATCACCGCCCCAAGGATGAACATGCTGGCCACGACCATGCGCATGGTGGTGCTTTGGGTGAAAATGCGGAACTCATTTTTGCCGGTGTATCGGGCATCTTGCTGCTGGCAGGATGGGGGATCGAAAAATTCTCGTTCGGCCCAAGCTGGTTGCCTACTGCATCATTTGTTGCAGCGTATTTTTTCGGCGGATTTTTTACCGCCAAGGAAGCGATCGAGAATATCCGTGCGCGTCGTTTCGAAATTGACACTCTGATGCTGGTCGCTGCCGTGGGTGCTGCGGCATTGGGAAAATGGGCGGAAGGGGCTCTATTACTGTTTTTGTTTAGCCTTGGGCATTCGCTGGAGCATTATGCAATGGGGCGTGCACGTCGTGCGATCGAGGCATTGGCCAAGCTTGCTCCCGAAACGGCCAACGTACGCAGGAATGGGACGATGATTGAGCTTCCAGTGTCACAACTGCAGCTTGGCGATATCGTGATTGTCCGACCGAACGAACGCCTTCCTGCTGACGGTGTGGTGACCCGGGGTACCAGCAGTGTGAACCAGGCGCCAGTAACCGGCGAAAGCGTTCCCGTCGACAAGCAACCCGCTTCTGATCCTGCAGAGGCGGTGAAGGCTTTTGACAAGGTCGCAGCTGTAAACCGCGTGTTCGCAGGCACCATCAATGGTAGTGGCGTCATCGAGGTCATGGTGGCTCGGCGTGCGGATCAGTCGACGATGGCGCGCGTAGTCAAGATGGTTGCCGATGCAGAAACGCAGCGCTCACCGACACAGAATTTTACCGAAAAGTTTGAGCGTATCTTCGTGCCGGCAGTTCTTGTTCTGGTAACCATTCTGCTGTTTGCCGGAGTTGTGGTGGATGAACCTTTCTCGGACAGCTTTTACCGCGCCATGGCTGTCCTGGTTGCCGCAAGCCCATGTGCGTTGGCCATCTCCGTACCAAGTGCTGTATTGAGCGGTGTTGCAAGGGCAGCGCGGGGTGGTGTTCTGGTAAAAGGAGGAGCGCCGCTGGAAAATCTAGGCACGCTTACTTCAATTGCTTTTGATAAAACCGGCACTCTCACTGAAGGCAAGCCTAAGCTGACTGATGCTGTTGCAGCTGACGGGGCGACCGAACAGGAACTGTTATCAGTAGCTATGGCAATTGAGGAGCATAGTGACCATCCGCTGGCGTCCGCCGTGGTGGTCGGTGCAAAGGAACGACTAGGGAACTCCGTGATACCAGTGCAGGCGTCCGATATCAAGAGCATTACGGGGCGCGGGGTACAGGCGATGGTCGGTGAAGAACTCGTGTACATTGCCAAGCCGGTCTTTTTTTCGGAAACAGATGGAAATGTCCTGCCGGTGGACGTGCTCAACGCTGATCTGAAACTAGTGGAAGCAGGGCGTACGACCATGATTGTTCTTAAAGGGAAACGCTTTCTGGGAGTACTGGGCGTCATGGATACGCCTCGTCCAGTGGCAGGAGAGGTCATGGCGGCGCTGCGTGGTTTGGGTATCGATCGCCTGATCATGATTTCAGGCGATAATCAGCAAGTTGCCAATGCGGTTGCCAAAAGCGTAGGCTTAACTGAGGCGCGTGGCGACCTGATGCCAGAGCAAAAGGTCGAAGCGATCAAGGAACTTCGTGATAAGCACGGCAAAGTCGCCATGGTTGGCGATGGCGTCAACGATGCACCAGCTATGGCAAATGCAACAGTTGGAATCGCCATGGGCGCTGCGGGTTCGGACGTAGCGCTAGAAACGGCAGATGTTGCACTGATGGCAGACGACCTTGCACAATTACCCTTCGCCGTAGGACTGTCCAGGAGCACCAGTCGTATCATCAAGCAAAACTTGTGGGTCAGTTTGGGCGTCGTCGCAGTATTGATACCAGCCACCATAATGGGTTTGAACATTGGGACCGCGGTCATATTCCATGAAGGATCGACGTTGCTGGTTGTCATCAATGCATTACGTTTGCTGGTTTATGGTGATATTAAATCTGCAAAAACCATCGCGTAAAAAGAAAGGGCGCGCACCAGAGCTGAACGGTAGCGCGCCGAAATTTATTTTCTTAAATCCTCCCTCTTTGGCGCTATGCAGAGCCAATAAAGAACAAGGATTAACGCCGCAGCGAACCAGATCGACCATAACGTATGGCTCAGAAAATGGGCCCCGCGTAATTGCTGTGATATACCCATGGTCAACCCCACCGCAAAACCTGCTACGCCCGCAGGAATAGCCTTTTTTGGCTCGGCCGGTAGCCAAAAAACACATAACGAAATCAGCCACCGCCTGAAGCGTGTCCGGCAGGAAAACTATTTCCGGCTATAACGAAATCCGGCATAAATTCCAGAAGACGGTAATAAGGCACGGTGCCGCCAAATTGATCAATATCCCAAGGGCAGTGCGACCGGCTACTCCTCTTCAATAGACTGATAGTCGCAGGAACCAGTATCGACGATAAAATGACTAGTCGGATGCGGCGGTCGAATTTGGGTTTCCAAAACTTTCCCGGATACTTCCAGCCGATCATGGTTAGAATAGCAAAGAAAATAGCCAGTAAATTCAGTGAATTTTTAAGATATTTGTGTAACAGGCGTTCGGTCACCCATGAATTTCGCAACGGAAAAACCTGCTGTTGGGCGTCAAAGCTCAGTCCTGCTAGCCACATGTCGATATTAGCGGCCTGCCCCATCCATAATAGCAAGCCGGCGCTAACAGCTAAGAGGAGCAATGCCTTGGAGTATGCCTTACTCTGCATTGGTGCATCCGTTTAAGATATCAAGCTCTGGCTTGTAAACTGAGGTGCTTACGCCGAGCAATCCCAGTATCGAATGGAATACATTATCATGCGAGTAAGGCAAGGCGCGTCGCGCGTCCAGACAAGAACGTTTGAGTCGCAGTCTGTCTTGAAAGCCATCTGACATCCATATAAGCATCGGTACGTGGCGCTGTTCTATGGGGGATATAACAAAAGGCGTTCCAAAAAAACAACTTAAATGATATGTAAGAGAATGAATCAGTGGATAATAGTTAATTCGATGGCGGATGCCTGTATTCGATCAACCTTTTCCCAGCATCGCATAGAAAAATATCCGCGAAGTATACATCGTATATTCTTATCTCGAATATTAGATAGGAGGGGCACGAATTTCTGGATATTGCAGAAAAAATGAATTGGCTGTGCAAAGCTATTGCTTCTGGAACTAGCAAGTAATGTATAAGTCTGGCACGTAGATGTATGCTGCAAGCTACGGTTCGCGTAGCGGTTTGGCAGGCTGTTTGGCAGGCTTTAGCTACGCGAGTAACAAGCTACACTGTCGGGCTACATGCCACGTGCAAGGAAATAACATGTGCCGGTTAAACAGTTATCAGCTAGTTAGCATAAAGAGGATTTGATCCCACATATACGCGAACACCATGCGTTTTCATTTCGGCTGGTGCAATGGAGGATAGATCAAAATCATCTGTAGGGCGAAGAGTATCGAATAGCCAGGTAAACTGTTTTCCATCAGAGGTGAATGTAACGACATCTCCCTGCCTGACATTTACATATTTTGTAGATGGCAAAATTGTGACGCTACGTGTTACTGCTTGGGTTTGGACCGTGCTGCCAAGGTTGGTTTTAGCCATGACTTTACTCTGAGACTGAGCAGTGGCAATTAGCGGGCTGAGGGATGCAATCACAAACGCGGTGATGATTTTGGTTTTGATTAAGTTCATTTGATCTCCTGCCTCATGGTTGTGGTGAAAGAATCTTCGAATTCGGTGAGTTCATTTTATAGAAGTGATCGCACACCGGAATGGCCGAATCATTACATTTGCATTACAACAGTAAGCGTCAGCTACCCAATCTTTACCGCCATCAACGAGTGCGTGCAAAACCTGGGGAGATGACCTGATGCAACATTCGGCGGCATTCTTTTCGGTTCGGCATGATTGCGGTAATCTGACGGGTATCGCAACGGCGAGGGAGATGGTCATGCGTTTGATTATAGAGGCACGCATCGTTGACGGAGACGACGATACCAGCCGAGCAGACAATGCGGTTCTGGCGGTGATCGAGCGTCCCGACCATAGTCTTTCACAGCTGGGTCTCACGCTTTCCGAGGGGAGATCTCTTTTGGCCGAGGTGCAGCGCGCATTGGTGATGCAGCAAGTGGATTCATGGCTTGCCGGACAAATGCATTGCAGGTTTTGCGCCGCAGCCTTGCAGCACAAGGAAAGCCGGGCGCGTGTCGTGCGCACCGTATATGGCAAGGTGACCGTGCCGAGCCCGAGACTGTGGTCATGCAATTGCCATGGCGCGCCAAAACGTACGTTCAGTCCCTTGAGCGAGGCGCTGCCCGAACACACGACACCCGAGTTGAACTACCTCCAGGTCAAATGGGCTGCCCATCTGCCGTTCAGAGCGGCGACCGATTTGCTCAAAGAACTTTTGCCGCTGGATCAGGGCATCTCTTTCAGTGGCACCAGGAATCGGATCCACGTTGTTGGCAAGCTGCTCGATGCCGAAATCGAACGTGATATCGCCAGGCAGGTCGTCACAGAGCCCAGTGACAGTGAATCCGAGCATGTCGGCGCAGTCAGCGTGGATTCGGCCTGGCTTCGTCACACCGACTCCATTCGGGGTCTGGGTCGGCATGTGAATCTCGTCGTCGGCCGCGCGACTTTTGTCGACGGCGAGCCGCGTGTCTACGCCTACGTCCACAAGGAAGTCGCATCGGCGGCTGCACGGCTGGATCAGTTTCTCAGTCGTTGCGGCGTGGCGCCCAATCAGCGCGTGACGGTGATTAGCGACGATGCCGGCGAATTCAGCAAAGCCGTCAAAGGAAGCCAGCTCGCGCGCGGCCGTATCCTGGACTGGTTTCATATCGCGATGAAGTTTCAGGCGGCACTGAACTCGATTTCCGGCGAAAAGACCATCGACTCGCTTGGACACGAGTCGATGGAGCGTGATATTCGCGGCGCCAAATGGTTGGTCTGGCATGGCAAGGGCAGTAAGGCGGTGGCCAGAATCAAGGCACTTGATGACAGGCTGCTGTGCAGGGATGGTTACGAATTCTCAAGGCTGTGGTGGAATCTGCGTACCGTCAGCTGCTACATCCGCAACAACACCGATTCCCTGGTCAACTATGGTGCACGATATAGAAAAGGCCTGCCAATCAGCAGCAGCATCGCCGAATCGGCCGTGAATCTGGTCGTCAGCCAGCGCATGGCCAAGAAGCGCCAAATGCGCTGGACCGACGAAGGCGCGCACTGCCTTGCACAGGTCAGAGTCGCCGTTCTCAATGGCGAACTCTCGCCAGGCAGACTGCAAACTTTGATCGCGACCAGGCCGACTTCCGTCGCCTCTCGACAGTCTTGCGCCAATGGCAGCACATTTGAGCAGCAAGGATGATCTGTCAGCCTCCCCAGGTTTTGCACGCACTCTAAGGTATTTAACCTGGCGCACCAAGATTGGCACGTCACGGCCGGCGTTGATCAAATCGAAGGCCGCGTTGTTGGCGCCGCTCTTGTCCATCGCGACTTTGTCTGGATCGCCGTTAGCTCAGATGGCCTTGTCGAAGAAGCGCTTCGCTGCCGCCATGTCACGCTTGGCCGTGAGCAGTAAGTCGACGCTCTTGCCCTGCTTGTCGACAGCGCGGTACAGGTATTTCCAGACGCCCTTGACCTTGATGTACGTCTCATCCATTCGCCAGCTGCCACCGACCGGGCGCTTGTGTTTGCGGACCATCTTCTCGATCTGCGGAAGAAATCGGACCGCCCATTTGCTAATCGATGAATGGTCTACCGACAAGCCGCGCTCCTCCATCATTTCTTCCACGTGCCGGTAGCTCAGCGGGTAGGCCACGTACCAACGAATGCAGACAAGGAGCAGATCGATCGGAAAGCGCATCCTCTTGAAGTGGAGCACATCGAGTCGTTCAAGATTAAGCACCGTAGTTTTCCTGATCGGCCATCGACGGTTTGCTAATGCGACAGGACCAATTCAAGTCCGTCGTTCACAATGAGAAACATAGATTTTCTTGAGCTATGCCAACGCAAGCGGCTTGATTGCTTCGGCGATGGCTTTGCCAGCGGATATTTCGGCCATACGCAGATCATACGCACTTTGGAGATTCAACCATCCTTGTGCCTCACTGCCAAAATAGCGCTCCAAGCGAAGTGCCGTATCAGCGGAGACGCCGCGCTCACCTTTGGTGATCTCGCTGAGGCGAGAGTACGGAACGTGCAGGGCCAGAGACACAGCGCGCACGCTGACGCCCATGGGCTTAATGTAGTCCTCGACCAAAATTTCGCCTGGGTGGATAGGACGCATACCATTTTTGAACATAATGCCCTCCGTGGCTGTTCAGGTTTTTCTATGCGGGGCTAGGCCCCGCTCAGTGTGGGTCTTCGATCAGCACTTCATAAGGGCCGCTATCACCCCACTTGAAGGTCAGACGCCATTGGTCGTTAATCCGCACATGCCAAGCGCCGTCGTACTCTTTCAGGTCGTTACCCGGCGGCGCCTTCATGAAATTCACCGAGGGAGCCGCGTCGAGCTGGGCCAGCTTGCGCTCGGCTACGTTCTTAATGTTGACGAATCGGCGACTCCTGCCTGTGGTGAACAGGGCTTGCGTGTCGGGACAAGCGAAGGATTGAATTGGCATGTTTTCATATTATCCGTTATCCGGTTAACAGTCAACAAAACGCAAGAATTTTCCTCGTTACATTTAGTTGGACGGCTGAAGCATTTGGGGGGAAGCCTACCAAAAAATTTAACTCCTGTTCACTTGATTCCATCGGCCTGGCCCGCACGGGCCACGCGGCCTGGCGTTTCTCGCTCCCAACTCTCGATCAGATCGATCGCGTCCTGTTCCGTGTAGCCCATGGTCGTGTCGACGCTGGCATGGCCCAGCGACGTGGCCACGCTTCGCAGATCCTGACCCGACAAGAGCGACGTCATCGCGAACGTATGCCGCAGCCAGTGTGCCGATACTCGATCCAGGTGCGCGGCGCTTGCGCCATCGCCGGCCTGCTCCAGCAGAAGGACTGCATCCCGTATCCGGCCTTTGATGATGCCATGCAGTCCTTGCCGGCTCCCCACGTCGCGCCATTCACCAAACAGCCGTCGGTCCGACGCGCTCTTGATCCGGCTCCCGCTCTCCCTTTTTTTGGTGCGCACGGACAGCACAAGCCCATACTGCTGGGGGTTCGGTCCAGGCATCGGATCCAGTCCGAACGCGCGCCGGTAGGCAATAAAAGCTTCCAGGAACGCCACGCTCACCGGTACCGTGCGCTGTTTGCCGCCCTTGGCCGTCTCTGCCTTGACCGTCATGGCCCAATAGGTATTGCCGCTGTTGGGGTTGTACAGCAACCCGACGGCATCCATTTTAGCCCCGATGAGTTCCGACGCCCTCAGTCCCGACTCGCGCAGGCAAATGAAGATGAAGCAGTCGCGCACGTAAATCTGATGGTCTTTCTGGGTTGGCTGCGGCGCCTCCGCCATCACCTGCAGCACCAGGTCAAACAAATCATCCCCCACGGCGCGTTTTTTGTCCAAGCGGCGCTGCTTCGGCGCTTGGACGAGCGCCATCGGATCGAGGCGCAGATAGCCGGTGCGATGCAGGGCACTGAACATGGCCTTGGTAAAGCGCATGATGTCGGACTGGGTGCTGACGCCGGGCTGCTTCTGGAACGGTGAGTAGTCTGGCGCACCAGGTGCGATATTGATAGTACGCAAGGACGAAGCAGGCAGCTGCGCGAGGTAGTTGCGGAAGGCTTTCACATCTTGCAGGGTCCAGGTCGACGGCGGGCGTCCCAGTTCGCGCTCGCAGTACCAGCGCAGCTTGGCCAGGTGGTAGCGGTAGGTTTTGAGCGTTTCATTGGAACCGCTTCTGCTGTTGTCGGCCACCGCGGCCAGCCACACATTGATCGCTTCCCAGTCGTTGGCGACGGGCCCCAGGCTGTGCACCGGCTGGGGGGCGGCGACCGCGAGCTGGCCGGCGCCGTGGGCGTAGGGCGTCAGTCCAGTCATCGTGCAGGCGCTCCTTTGCTGAACGCCATTTGCCGGTACATGTCCACTTGCTGCTCCTTGTCCTTGAGTTGTTGCTCCAGCTGCGCGCAGCGTTCTTTGGCCCCGCGCGTTTCTCCGCGCACGCCATCGATGGCCTGCATGGCAAACTGCCGGCTGCCATGCAGTTCTTCCGCCATCGCGCCCAGCGCCGCCGCCTGGTCCTTGACGTTCTGGTACAGCGCCGCCAGCTCGCGCGCACGCTCCTCTGCCTGGGTGGCGGCAGCTTGCACCTCGAGCGCCATCCGGGCGGCCTGCGCCCGCGTTTCATTTAAATCCTCTTCGGTGACGGCGAGACGCTCGCGCAGATAGTCGTTGTGGGCTTGCAAGCCGGCCGAACGATCCTGGCCTGCGAACGCCCGATCCTGTTGATCCAGTCGCGCTGACAGGTGGTGCAGCAAGCTGATGATCTGCTGGAGCTCGAGTCCGGTTTCCCGCGCCGGCGCCGGTGCTGGCACCGATGGCGCTGCCTCAGCTGCCGGCAGTGGCGTTGCCGCAGCGATGCCGACGGCCACCGCGCGGCTTTTCAGCTCATGCTCAAGCAAGTTTTTTTCGGTCTCGAGCGTGGTCGTTGACGGCGTGCGCTCGGGCGCGTACGCCTGCAGCAGCTTGCGATAGGTCCCTGCGCTGTAGATGCGCCCGGTCGCGTGGTGCACCGCCCGTAGAAAATCGTGCACGAACGGACGATGCTGGCGGGGGTTGTTGGCGTGACGGGTACGCATATCGCCCAGTTGCATCACCAGGCTGCGCGCCTCATCGTCGGTGAGCGCAAAACGCGGCCGGCCGGCGTTGCGCGGCAGCGATGCCGGTGCTGGCGGCGGTGGGAACAGCGGGTCTGATGGTGGTTGCATGGTGCGCGCAATTGATCGGGTGGGCCAGCGCGGACATCACGGCGGCGTGGGTGAAAAAGAGCATAGCACGACCAGCCAGACAGCGGTATTTAAACCGGTATTTTTCATGCATAAACGTACCTGTAATTTACCCTATAATACTTAGCCCCTATTAAGTAAACTACTTAACATTGTATGCTTTTAGAAGATACCGACCGATCTCATAGTACGCCGACATCATTCTGGGGTGTTTTGCGACATCATCATGGGGTGTTTGCGAAATCGTCCGAAAAGGTACAACTAGATGTCGCACAGTTTCTCAACTCTGTCGCCAAAGTACGCCGTCATCATTCTGGGTGTTTTGCGACATCAGTATGCATTCTCGATTTTGGTCCTCAAACGACAGCAGTACTCGTTCGAGTCCGTAATCAAATTCCAATGCGCTATTCCAAATGATGCTCCCCGTGCACTGTAAAAATTACAGTCGGTTCGCCGCGGCCGTGTCCGGCTTGCGCGACAGATATTCAAGAGTGGCGTGCAGCCACCTATCGAAGGCGCCGAGCAACGGGCTTGATCTTGCTGGCTCGCCTGCTGTCGTTCGTGCGACGGCTTGCCGCATATCTCGGCCTCAATGCGCCCAACAACCCGCTTCTTGTATGGTGTCGTCGACGTAGAGTGCATTGAAACTGCCATACGCATGGGCCTGCAACTCATCCTCGGAGTTTGCCAAGTAGGTTTGCGGGTCGATGCCTTTCCGGTCTGGCGTATAAGCAAACCAGGCTGCAGATGGCATGGTGGCCCCGGCAGCGCTGTCTTGGTCTTGCCATTGTCCAGAACTGTGCACGTTCCAGTTCGAAGCCTTTGCGGGCAAAGATCATCGACTGCCGGTACAGCAACATAAGCAAAGTCACTAATCTTGTTCTACGTCGTTCAAAAGACTCTTGCGGAAAGGGCTGCGGCTTTCAAGATTTGACAGCCGCAGAGATACCCCTGCCTACCCCCACTTAATCACTAACGTTTCTTTTCTGACTGAGATACCAAGGAGCCGGCAAGGGATTTGGTTGTAGCCGCAGAATTTGGGTTCTTAAGCGCAGCTGATGCCTTCGCTTCCATGTCTTTGCCAGTCAGCTTTTGTGTACCTGACTGCGCTAAGGCGCTTCCAGCCAAGCTACGTTGCAGCGCCGATGTTCCTGAATTGCCGAGGATGGGGCCTGCCGCCGATGAAATCTTACCGCCAGTCCCTTTGCTTGCCATGGATTTTCTCCAAGTTAAGTTTAAAAACTACTACCTGTTCATCGCCGACGACCGCGACATACGCTGATCAAGCAGGACCGCTTGAAAAATTAAGCACTGGCACTACCAGCGATCCATCACGCAAATGAGCATTTCAGACCCCGAGTAAGCCTCAAAGAAGAAACTGACGCGGCGCGCTCACTTCTTGGCTGAGGCCGACAGCGCAAAGCACTAGCTCCGCCGTTGCGATATAGGCTATCGGGGCGGGTGCTGGTCGTGCTGGCGGTGCTTGTCAACTTGACGAACTACCGATGCTCGGGCAGCGCCTTTCTCGCATAGAACGTGGCTACGCTGTCGATCTCCGCGTCTGTCATCTGGCGCGCGACATTTCGCATCTGCTGCTGGCCGTCGTTCTTGCGCCGGCCATGCCTGAAGTCTTCGAGCTGCTGCACCAGATAGGGTTTTGGCATGCCTTCGAGCCACGGCGCGCCCAGCTTCTGATCGACGCCGCCGTGGCACGAAATGCAGGGGGCGATATTGCGCATCGGATCGCCCACGCGCACCAGCGCCGGCAGCGCTTCGTCGTAGGTTGTCGGGGCCGTGCGCGCTTTCGGCAAGCTGGCGTAGTAAGCGGCCAGGTCGGCGATGTTTTCTTCGGTCAGGTTACGCGCCAGCGCGGCCATGATGGCGCTGCTGCGCTTGCCGCTCTGGTAGTCGAGCATCTGCTTGCGGATCACTTCCGGATACTGGCCCGCCAGATTCGGCGCGTCCGAGCGGCTCAGGCCCAGCGCGCCGTGGCACATGGTGCAGTTCAGTGCCAGCGTGGCGCCGCGCCCGACCGAGGCCGAGGATGCCGGTTTCGCCATTGCCGGCAGCAGCACCACGTTGGTGGCGACCACGTCGGCATTGTCCTTGCGCGGGCTGCCATCGAGCCATTTGGCCGGCACGCCCGCGGCACGGCAGATGCTGTCCCATAATCCCTTCGCGCGGAAGTCGGCCTGCGCTGACGGCAGCCAGGCAAAGGCGACCAGCACCGCAATCAATGTCAGCACGAGCAGGCCAACCGTGCTGACCCAGCCGATGCGGTTTGCTCGGGAAAAGAAGCCGTGTTCTCGCATTATCGCGCTCCTATCGGCACTATCGGAACGCTGGCGTCAGGCGTGATCGCCAGCTGCAAAATGGGGTAGCCATAGTTGACGACGGTGAGCGCGATCATCATCGCCACCCACAATGCAAACCCATTGAGGGCGGCCGGCACCCTGGCGTTCGGATGGACGGCCTGGCTAAAGGTAAACGGCGCCGCCGGCGCATCCTGACGTTTTGGCGTGGCCAGAATGTAGATGAACAGCGCCGCCGAAATCACCAGTATCAGCCCACCAAAGGTGGACATGGTGACCGTGATGGCCTGCGGCGCCAGCAGCGGATGCGTATAGTCGTAATAGGCCATGCGGCGCGGCGCACCGAGCAAGCCTACCAAGTGCCACGGCATGGTGAGGATCATCATGCCGATGAACCAGCTCCACAGCTGCGCCCTGATCAGGCGTGGCGACAGCGGCCTGCAAGCACGCAGCTGGGGCCACAGCTCATACGCCACCATGAAGTACATGATGACGATGGCGCCGGCAAAGATCAGGTGGAAGTGTCCCGTTACCCATTGCGTGTTGTGGATCGACTCATTGAGCTGGTAGCTCATGTTGATGATGCCGCCGGCGCCGCCAAAACCGAGCATGATGAAAGCCAGCGTGACGGCCAGCATCCACGGATTGGACCACGGCAGCGCTTTCACCCAGCCGACCGGTCCCTTGCCGCCGCGCAGCCGGCCCACGATTTCGGCCGAGGCGACGATGGTGAACACCGTGAGCAGGGTCGGAATAGACACCATTGCCGTCATCGCCGCATGTACGAACTTGAAGCCGGCGCCGACCTGGGGGTCGGCGAAAAGATGGTGGATGCCGATCGGCATCGAGAACACGAGGAACAGCGCAAATGCGACGCGGCCCATGGTATCGCTGTACAGCCGTCCGCCGATCGCGCGCGGGAACAGCGTATAGAATGCGATATACGCCGGCATCAGCCAGAAGTAGACGATGGCGTGCAGCGTCCAGGAAAACAGCACGCGCGCCAGGCCGACGTTGATGGTGTCGGTCAAACCCAGCGCGGCCGGCAAGATCAGCACCAGGATTTCCACCGCCGCGCCGACCGAGGTCCAGGCCCACAGATAGGCGCCGGCCACGTTGCCGAACATGGCCAGCGGCATGGTGGCACCCGGATTGGCTTTTTTCCAGGCACGCAGGTTGACCGACATCAGCGCGACCCACACCCAAGAGCCCACCACCACCAGCACCACGCCCAGGTAGTAAAAGACGCTGCCAATCATCGGCGGATAAAAGGTGTACAGCACCGACGATTTGCCCGAGGCCGTGGTCAGCGCCGCCATCAGCGTGCCGGCGATCACTAGCCAGAAACCGGCCCAGGCCCAGCGCAGGCCGATCAATGGGCGTTTCAGGGCCAGCTCCGTGATCGCATAGCCAAAGCCCATCGCCACCAGCGTGGGCAGCACATAGCCCATCACGGTGCCGTGTGCGGTGACGGAGCGGTAGTAATGTTCGGGGTTGTTGACCCAGGGCGAGAGGGGGCTGCGCACGAACATCTGCCATTCGCCAAGCAGGATGGCGGCGAAAAAAGCGATGAAGGCGACCCAGAAATGGGCGAGGACCAGTCGTTTAGCCAGGAACACAGCTCATCCTTTCTGCCTTTTTTGCCCGGGCATAGAATTCGTCGGAAGGAATCACCTGGAACCTGGCCCACATGGCCTCGTGCCCGGTGCCGCAGTATTCGTGACAGGGCATCAGCTGCTCGCCTGCCTTGGGAAATGTAGTGGTAAAGGTAGAAATGAATCCCGGAATCAGCATGGTGTTGGCGTTGGTGCGACCCACCACAAAACCGTGGATGGCGTCGCTGCTGGTGCCGCGAAACGTGACGGGCACGCCGGCCGGCACCACGATGCATTGCGGCGCGAACGAATACTGCTGGCCGATCAGGCGCACCACCACACGGCCGTCTTTTTCCAGCGCCGTGCCCAGGTTGTTTTCGACGAATTCGCCTTTCAGGTGCAAGGTTCTGACGTCGACCGTTTCCACACGCGACGGCGGCATGGCGGCCCAGTGTAGGCCCGTGAAGACCATCACGGCCAGCAGCAACACGATAATGGCGATAACGATGTACGCCCAGCGCCGTTCGGCCGCCACTGCCACCGCTTCCGACGCATGGTGCAATTCATGTGCGGCAGGTTCACTCATTGCACCGTCCCCCGTGGCAGGTACACCAGCCAGTAAAAAAGGAAGAAGATCGCGACCACGATGAAGGTCGCGATGCCCGCCACCGCGAACGCGCCCGAGGGGCCGTGGCTGACGATTTCGTCGATGCGTTTGTTCAGTTCTTCGGATTCGGTGTCACCAGGCATTTGCATGGGCCTCCTTATTCAGGCAAGAGTTTGCGCAGGTCGCTGACCTGGGCAGCATTGACGGGCGTACCGCTATTACCCCAGGCGACACGGATATAGGTGACGACTGCCGCCACCTCGTCGTCGTTCAGAATGTGCGAGAACGGCGGCATGCCGTGCGGGCGCGGATTCTTGTAGGTACCTGGCGGATAGCCGCCATTGAGTACCATGCGTATCGGGTTGACGGGCGTGACCATGGTGATCGAGCGGTTGCCGGCCAGGATGGGAAACGATGGCGGTTGGCCCTTGCCTTCGGCGCCATGGCACATCGCGCACTGCGCCACATACACCTTGCGGCCGGTCTCCATCACTGCCGGATCGACCAGGCGCGCCTGGCTGGTCGGCGGCGGCGCGTCGTCCTTCTGCGGCAGCGCCTTCAAGTAGACGGCCATCGCCTTGGTATCCTCATCCGTCATGTATTGCAGGCTGTTGTAGACCACTTCGGCCATCGGCCCGTAGACGGTGCCGCGATGCGACACGCCCACCTGCAGCAGATCCGAAATTTCGGAAATCTTCCAGTCGCCCAGGCCCGCTTCGCGGTTCGAGGTCAGCGAGGGCGCATACCAGTTCTGGTTCGGGATCATGCCGCCTTCGAATGCCTTCGATTCGCTCGATCCGCCCAGCGCATTGACAGCCGTGTGGCACATGGCGCAGTGGCCCAGGCCGCGCACCAGATACGCGCCACGGTTCCACTCGGCCGATTGCGCCGGGTCGGGCTGGAACTCGCCTTGCTTGAAGTAAAGGGTGCGCCAGCCGATCAGCAGTTCGCGGTTATTGAAGGGGAAGCGCAACTCGTGCGCGCGGTTGGTCTGTCTGACCGGCGTGACCGACATCAGGTAGGCGAAGATGGCGTCCGAGTCGGCCCGCGTCACCTGCGTGTACGAGGCGAACGGCATGGCCGGATAAAGCAAGGTGCCGTCGCGCGAGACGCCCGTGTGCATCATGCGGTAGAACTCGTCGGGCGTCCAGAGGCCGATGCCGGTGTCGTCGTCGGGCGTGATATTGGGCACGTACAGGTTGCCGAACGGCGTGGCCATGGCACGCCCGCCGGCAAAGATCGGGCCATTGGGCACCGTGTGGCAGGCCACGCAGTCGCCGGCGCGCGCCAGATATTCGCCCTTGGTGATCAGCTGCGTGGACGCACTCGTCTCGCCGCTGCGCGGAGCTTTTTTCTGGTTCGGCATATGCCCGGGGCGCAGGAGATACACGGCTGCCACCGCCAGCAGCGCGAGGACGAACAGGGCAAGCAGGATTTGCAGGCTTTTGCGCATCATGGGCCCCTAGCGCTGGCTGCCGCAGGCCACCGGCATGCGCACAAGGTTGGACGGTTCCGGCGATGCATTGGCTGGCGGGGTTTGCTGCGCCAGCCACGAGGCGACGGCCGTGACGTCGGTATCGGACAGGCGCGTAGCGATGCGCTTCATGCAGTCCGGATCGGCCGCGCGCCGCTCGCCCACACGCCAGCGTGTCAGCTGGCCGACGATATAGGTCGAGCGCAGGCCGGCCAAGCCCGGGATGCCCGGCTCCATCCCGGACAGGCTCTTGCCGTGACAGGCCATACAGGCGGGAATGCCCTTGGCGGTATCACCCACGGTGGCCAGCACGCGACCCCGTTCGGCCATCGCCGCATTGGCCGATGGCTGTTCGGGCGTCTGAAAGGCGGGGCGCAGCGAGGCGAAGTGCTGCGCGATTTCCTTCAGGTAGGCGTCGGGCAGGTAAGCCACCAGGTAGTTCATCGGCGGATAGCTGCGCGTGCCGTCGCGAAAGCCGACCAGCTGGTTGTACAGGTAGCCGGCCGGCTTGCCGGCAATACGGGGAAAGTAGCCGTTCGAGGTGCCCTGCCCTTGCTGGCCGTGGCAGGTGACACAGCCCTGCACGCGTGCTTCGATCGAATCGAGCTTGCTGAAGGCGGGGATGGTGTCGTGCGGCTGTACCGACTGGCCGCTGGCGGTGACCGCGCAAAACAACAGCAAGGCGCTGGCCAGCGGTTTCGCGACGGTTGCGACGGTGACGACATGCGGCATTGGATCACTCTCCCAAGGAAAAGTCAGCTTGTACAGCGCTGCTGCACGATACAAAGTATTCAATGTGACGAAATTTACAATTAAATCAAGTCTAGCACCGTTTGATGCAAGCACAGTTGAGCACTGGAAAAATTTCCAATTTCTTTATCCAGATCAAATTGACTTGCTTGACGATTGCGGCTGTGATCCTTGCCTTTGTAGAAACATGAGGCTTCGCACGCGTGGCCGATTGCAATCGCCTAGGGCATCAGGATGGACGCCAGTCGCGATTAGACCCACCGGTGCTCAACGCCCGCCCAACTTGGGAACGCGCTGCTTGTCTACCAGAATCCAATTTCGAGACCTCCCCCACCCAGCATTAGATTGCAATTATTAAAACCTTGCGAAAGGGATATAATTCCTTTTTTGTGGCCATTTGATAGCTCTAGCAGCGATGGAGAGTAGAGATGTCAGCGACTTTTGCGCCAGCATATGTTTTTTGCTACACAGAACGAACTAGAATGGCTTTCCGCGATGCAAAGTCGCTGAGTGGCAAGAAATTTAGGATTGATGTACAGAACTCGGCGCCACCGTTCGATGCGTTGGTTACCTCTGCATGGTTGTTAAAAGATGGCGAAAAATTACACTTTGAAAACGGCAGCGCCACTGCGATAGTCAGTATTTGCTATACCACTTTGATGCGTCACATCGATTTTTGCTTTGCAACAGATATGTCAGAGACCAGTCGCCATACGACTGAAACGACAGTTGTCTGACGTCTCATCAAACATATGGAAAAAGATACTTCGACGTGTGATAATGTTTCATCAATGACGAAAAATTGAGAGCTACATGGACGTTTAAACAACGGGACTGTTGCTCATTTTTGTTCGCGCTGCTCGCTCACGGCCATCGTATGGATGGCCGCAGCGATTGGCCATAGAGAAGTCATCAAGCAATGCTTGAACACCCCCCACCTGCAAAAATTTTTCGGATATCCTGAAGGTCGACTTTATTTGGTGGGAACCGGCTTCGCCAGGCGATGATGCCGTCGGGTCGAACCAGCGTCGCGCCGTCACACTCCACCCCAAACAAGTCACCAAATGATGCCTCCGGTGGAAACAGAACATCTGCGCCAATCTCGACAACTTTTAAAGGCATATCGTTTGTGTGGCTTGCCCAAGCGCGGTTCATCGTAATCAGAACATAATCTCGCCCGAACAGATCGAGCGTCGACAGACGCGTATTAGCTTTCGTAATCCAGACACGCGGCGCGCGAGTTCCCGGCTGGCCGGCCCACTCTCGCGGCAATGCAGCAACAGGAAGTTCATGTCCAGCGTCAATGACCTGAGCCGTACGGACGAGTTGGCCAAATTCCATTGCATCGTTGCTCAGCAAAGAATCCGGCTCGAAATTATTATTAACCCAACCTGCGTAGTCCGGTCGCGAGAATGTCTGCTGATGAGTAAGCGTCAAAGCAGGGCCGTCTTTACGAGGGCTGTCCCTGTCAGCATGATTTG
>NZ_LRIC01000014.1:0-52881 GCF_001758725.1 Janthinobacterium sp. HH106
GGCGGCGTTCTGCGATCCTGCCCCGCGCAGCAGAGCAGTGCTCGCCAAACGCTGGCGACGGCTCAGTGCGGCAAACTGGGTGATGAAGGTTTTCCATTCGGCTGGCTGCATGGATGGCTCCCGTTTGTCTGCGATGCACAGTCAGACAGCCGGGCCTGGGGAAGATTCCTTGAGTTCCCCTATTTGTCGGGGACAGAGCCTACGGATTTCCACCGTCCTGAGCTAGGGGGCGTGCCCCATTATTGCCGCGTGCGCCAGGGCGGCGCACGCGCGGGGAGCGATTATTCGAGGCCCAGCAGGGCGACGACTCTCTCGCGGCTGATGCCGACCAATGCCGAGCTGATCGCCAGCAGCGATTCATAGCCGGGCTCGCTGGCCTTTTGCGTGAAGTTTTCCGCCAGGGTATCCATGCTGACGTGCACCTGCACCGGTTGCGCGCGGGCAACTCGTCCCGTCGCTTGCGCCAGGGCCAGACTGACGGAGCTGCGCGCCGCCTGCAACTGCGCCAGCGCCTGCACCACTTGCTGCAAGGTGGCGCGCAGGGCTTCCACGTCGCCGGTATGCCATTCTTCCGGGGCGATGGCGGCCGGCTCCGCATCCGTGCGCACGCGGCTCATCTGGCCGGTCGGATAGCGGATGCCGCTGCCGCGCACGGACAGGCTGTCGCGCACGTTGGCCCAGGCCGCTTCCGACGTGCTGAACACCAGTTCGCCATTCTCGCCCAGTTTGACGCCGATACCCGATGGCATCAAGGCGCGGTCGAAGCGCGAGACGATTTCGTTCGCGCTCAGGCCAGGTTCGATATTGACCGAGCGCAATGCCTGGTTCGCGCCGCCGACGGAAAACGCCAGCACTTCCTGCGGGCCTTCCTGCAGGCTGGCCATGGTCAGGCCGCGGATGCTGAAGTTTTGCTGTGCCGCGCGCGGGCTGGTATAGCTGAGTTGTGCGTCGAGCGTGCCGCCCGAGGCGCTGGCGCGCTGGCGCCAGGTATTGCTGAACTGGCGTACTCTCGCTTCGACTTGCCCTTCGCGGCCTTGGCGCGCGGCCAGCTTGGCCGCCAGCTCGCTTTTCAGCGCTTGCAACTGGCTGCTGCTGCGTTCCAGGTAGTCGAGCGTTTGCTGCGCGTTGGAAATCTCCCCCTGCAGCTGGTGATCCCAGTTGCTCAGGCCGCGTTGCAGGCTCGCCGTCGACCTCTTCGCCGCCGGCGCATCGCTGCGCGCGCTGGCGCTGCCGTTGATGGCGGCGGACGCGTCATCAACGACGCGGGCTGTGCCGGCGCCTTTGGCATTGACGCCGGAAGAGGAGGGAGTCTGAACGATTTGCATGATGGTCAGAGAAGATCAAACAGGGAAATGGTGCCAACCTTGGCGTATGCCTTGTATGTTGCCTGCAGGGCTGTCTGGTAGCCGGTCAGTTCGATGGCCGCCGCGCCCATGTCGGTCTTTTTCAGGTCCAGCAGGGCCGAATCGTTCGACAGCGAGACATTGGCCAGGTTGCCGGACAAGGTGGACAGAATGTTCTGCGCGCCGCCGAAGATGGCGATCTTGCCCGAGAGCAGATCCATGCCGTCATCCGTGCCATTCAGACCTGCGCCCACCACGGCCCGCACGGCCGGGTCATTCGGGCTGACGCCCGGCGTGCCGAGGGTGGTGATGACCTGGTCGATCTTGTTGAGCCATACTTCCAGATTCTTCACGTCGACGTTGGCCGCCTGCGTCACGCCATTGCCCACCACCACGGTCTGCGTGTCGGTATTGCCGATGTAGCTGTAGCGCGAACCGGCAGCCGCCGTCGCGTCGTACTTGATCGCAGGCTGGTCGGTGGCGGTGCCGGAAAACATGTAGCGGCCTTCCTGGTCCTTCAGGTTGGCCGTGTACAGCACGCTGTCTCGCATGGCGACCAGCGATTGCGTCATCGCATTCAGGTCGTCGGGGGCGTTGCTGCCGTCGGCCGCCCACACGAGCAGGTCGCGCGCCTGGCCCATGTCGGTAACCATGCTCGACAGGTAGTTTTCGTTTTTCAGCAGGCGCACTTTGACTGTGGCGATATTGTCCTGGTACTGGGTGACCATGGCTTGCTCGCGCGTCAGGCGCGAAATGCGCACGTTGCCGATCGGGTCATCCGACGGCAGCTGGATGCGCAAGCCCGAGGCCATCTGCTGGGTCAGGTAATTGATGCGTTCTTGATTTTGCTGAAGAGAAATATTAATCAGCGATTGGTACTGGCTACTGGCAACACGCATGATCTTCTCCTTAACCCATCATTTGCAAAGTGGCGTCAAACAAGGTATTCGCCACGGAAATGACTTTCATGTTTGCCTGGTACATATTCTGAAATTCGACCAGGTTCATCGCTTCTTCGTCCTTGTTCACGCCGCTCGTGGATTTCCAGTCGTCGATCGCTTGCGCGCGCACCGTGCTGGCCGTCTTCAGCAAGGCCTGGTTCTGCTGGCTGTAGATCGCCAGCTTGCCGACCAGCTGCGTGTCCGCGTCGCTCATCAGGACGGAACCCACCCAGCTGACGTTGATCGGTTGATTCTTGATGTCGATCAATTTCTGCAAGTTGCCGCTGTCGCCGGCCTGGCCCGTCAGCGACAGGGCCAGGTCCTTGGCGTTGAAGCCAGGGGTAATGCTCAGCTTGCCATTCGCGTAGGCCAGCAGGGGACCGCCGGCCGTGCCGGCCATGGTTGTTCCCAGCGCCAGTTGCGCGTTGACCTTGCTGGTCAACTGGGTGGCCATGTCCTGCAGCGACTGCTGCAGCGGTTTCAGGGTATTTTTTTCGAATTCGCCCAGGCCGCCCATCTGGCCGCCGATGGCGACCAGATCTAGCGTGTACGAGGACTTGGCGAAATCGAGGCTCAGCGTCTGATCGCCCGTGTTCGTCATGGTGCTGCTCAGGGTGCCGGCCAGGCTGCCGATGACCAGCGGCTGGCCCGACTTCAGCGAGACATTGCGCGAGCCGTCCGGCTGGTCGAGCACATCGATGCCCATTTGCGAGGCCAGGCCATCGATCAGCTGGTCGCGCGCATCCATCAGCGACGACACGTTCGTGCCCGACGCCGTGGAGGTGCTGATACGCTGGTTCAACGCGGCGATATTGGCCAGGGTGGTATTCGCTTGCGGCACAATCGCCGCCCGTTGTTGCTGGACCGACAGCAACTGGTTGCCCATGACGGTGCTGATGCTGTTGAAGCGCTGCGCCATGGCATCGGCGGAAGTGACGATCTGCTGGCGCAGCGGCGTCGATGTCGGGTCGACGGCGGCCGCGTTCAGGGCCTTGAAGAAACCGTCGATGCCATTGCTGATGCTCGACGCATCGTCGCCCATCACGCGCTCGAGCTGGGTCAGGTAAGGCTGGGTCTGCGAGCGGGCGCCCTGGTCGGACGCGGCACGCCACATTTGCTGGCTCTTATAAGCATCGGCAAAACGCAGCAAGGCGGACACTTCCACGCCATTGCCGGCCGAACGCACGCCGGCGGTGGCGCCAAGCGATGACAGCAGCACACCCTGGCGCGTGTAGCCCGCCGTTTGCAGGTTGGCGATGTTCTGGCTGGCCGCATTGAGTGCGGCCTGGGCGGCGATGCTGCCTGACAATGCATTGCTGATGATGCTCATTGGGCAAGTTTCTTTCGTGAAGAGTGTGGCGCGTGCGGGTGGGCAGGCACTGAATCGTTGTTACCTTGTACAGGCGACGCTTCAGACGGATTTATTAAGCGGCGCCGCAATATTGTCGGTCTTGACAGCGCCACGGGCTGTCACCGGTGCGCCGGCAGGCGGCAGCAGTTGGCGCAGAATGGCGTCGGCGATGCCGAAGGCGCGCTGGCCGGCCATCTTGTCGGCCACCAGGTTATCAGCCATTTCCAGCATGTCGCTGTTGACCGGGTCCTTGAAGACGCTGTCTTCGCCCGCCATCTCGCGCGTGCCCGAACGCATCTGGCGCAGCATGTGCGAGATGAAGAAGGCTTCGAACTTGACGGCCGCCTCGGTGGCCTTGGCCGCATAACGGGGATCGGCCGGCGTGGCCGCGGCGGGCGTCTTGTCGTCGAGCGCCGAGGGCAGGGCGCCGCTGCTGTCGTTGATATTCATCATATGACCACCAGTTCGCCTTCGATGGCGCCGGCCTGGTCCAGGGCTTGCAAAATTGCCATGATGTCGTCGGGCGAGGCGCCCAGGCTGTTGACCACGTCGATAATCGACTGCAGCTTCGCACCGGCCGGCCATTTGAACATATTGCCATTGCCCTGGTCGACGGACACTTTCGACTGCGGCGTAACGGTGGTCTGGCCGCGGCCGAACGGCGCCGGCTGGCTGACGGCCGAACTTTCGGAAATGACGACCTTGAGCGAGCCGTGCGTGACGGCGGCCGCCTTGACGCGCAAGCCTTCGGCGATGACCACGGTGCCGGTGCGCGAATTGAAGACCACTTTCGGCGTATCGACGCCGACATCGACGGAGAGCGCTTCGAGCTTGGCCATGAAGGCCACGCGCTGGGTCGGGTTTTCCGGCGCCAGTACTTCCACGCTGGTGGCGTCGCGCGTGGTGGCGACGGCGCCAAAGCGGCGGTTGACGGCTTCGACGATATTGATGGCCGTCTCGAAATGCGGGTGGCGCAAGTTCAGGGTGACGGTCGGCTTGGTCGAGAAATCGCTGAGGATTTCGCGTTCGATGTTGGCGCCGTTGGGAATGCGGCCCGAGGTCGGCGTGTTGACGGTGACGGACGAGCCGCTCTTGCCGGTGGCGTTCAAGCCGCCGACGACGACGTTGCCTTGTGCCAGCGCATACGTTTCATTGTCGGCCGCGCGCAATTGCGTCAGCAACAAGGTGCCGCCGCGCAAGCTTTTCGCATCGCCCAGGGACGACACGGTGACATCGATGGCCTGGCCACGGCGGTATCCTGGGGGAAACACGGCACTGACCATGACGGTGGCGACGTTCTTGCTTTTTGCTTCGGCGCCGTCGGGCATCTTCACGCCGAATTGCTTGAGCATGTTGACCACGGACTGGCTGGAAAACTTCACCTGGGTGGTGTCGCCGCTGCCGTTCAGGCCCACGACGAGGCCGTAGCCGACCAGCGGGTTGTCGCGCACGCCCTCGATACTGACCAGGTTGCGCAGCACTTGCGCGGCGCTGGCGGGCAGGGCAAAGCCGGAGAGCGCGGCCAGCATGGCTGCCAGGGGCAGGGCGGAACGAAATTTCATGAGCTCACCTTAAAACGGCATCCATGGGCCGACGAAGAAGCGCGTCAGCCAGCCTGGTGTATTGGCTTCGGCCAGGGTGCCCTGGCCGGAATAGGCGATCTGTGCATTGGCGATGCGCAGGGACGAGACCTGGTTGTTCGAATCGATGTCGGCCGCGCGCAGGTAGCCGCGCAGGCGCACGAATTCCTCGCCCTGGTTCAGGGTCAGCGTTTTCTCGCCCTGCACGCGCAGCAAGCCGTTCGGCAGCACTTCCTGCACGATCACGGTGATTGCGCCGGATAGCGCATTTTGCTGCGTGCTGGTCGAGTCGCCGGCGAAGTTGCGGTCGGCCGACAGGTCGATGCCCGTCTTGGGGAAGGTCTTGCCGAGGATGTTGGCCGCATTCACGCCGACGGACGAACCCTTGTTGAACGAGGTGCCGGCCTTCTTGCTCGCTTGCGTGGTTTCCTGCAGGGCCACCGTGACGACGTCGCCGACGCGGAAGGCGCGGCTGTCCGAGATCAGGTCCAGGCCCGCGTCGGGATTGAAAACGCCGCCGCCCACGCCGCCGCGCGCAGCGCTGCGCGGCGCCACGGGCAGCGGCGTATCGGAAAAGCTGGGCGCCACCGGCGCGGCCGGCTGGCTGGCGCAACCGGCCATCAACACCAGCAGCATGGCTGCCGTGGCTTTCATGGCGATTGTCATCAGCGTGCCGCTTGCGCCAGGTATTGCAGCATATTGTCGGCGGCCGACAGCACCTTGGTGTTCATTTCATAGGTGCGCTGGGCAGCGATCATGTCGACCATCTCTTCGACCACCTGCACGTTCGAGCCTTCCAGCGCGAACTGTTTCAGCTTGCCCAGTGCGCCTTCGCCGGGACGGCCTTCCGTCGGCGTGCCGCTCGATGCCGTTTCCTGGAACAGGTTTTCGCCCAGTGCCAGCAGGCCCGTCGGGTTGACGAAGCTGGTCAGGTTCAGCTGGCCCAGCTGGGTGCCGTTGACATTGCCCGGCACGGTGGCCGTGACCATGCCGTTTTCACCGATGGTGATCGCCGTCGCATTGTTCGGCACGGTGATCTGCGGTACCAGCGGCAAGCCCTGGGCATTGACCATCACGCCGTTTTCATTGATGCCGAGCTGGCCGGCGCGCGTGTAGGCCGCTTCGCCGTTCGGGCGCAGCACTTGCAGGAAGCCGTTGCCGGTGATGGCGACGTCGAATTCGCGGCTCGTCGTTTGCAGGCTGCCGGTGGTAAACACCTTTTGCGTGCCGACCATGTGCGTACCGTTACCCAGCTGCACGCCCGATGGCGACAGGGTATTGTCGGCGCGCTGCGTGCCCGGCTGCTGCTCGACCTGGTAAAACAGGTCCTCAAAGACGACGCGGTCGCGCTTGAAGCCAACGGTATTGACGTTGGCCAGGTTGTTCGCGATGGCTTGCAGCTTGGCGTCTTGTGCCTGCACGCCGGTCTTGCTGATCCACATTGCTGGATTCATGATTTACTCCTGGTAATTGATTGGCGTTGGGCTCAGGCGCCCAGCAGGCGGTTGCCGGACTCGGTCATCGCGTCGCTGGCCTTGAAAATTTTCATTTGCATTTCGAAACTGCGGTTCAGGCTCATGGTGGCGACCATTTCCTCGACGGCCGACACGTTGCTGCCTTCCAGGTGACGGTCGCGCAGGCGCACCGCCGGGTCGGCCTGCAAGTCTTCGCCGCTGCGTGCCACGATCAGGCCCGCCTCGTTCTTCGTCAACTCGCCCGATTCCGCATTGACCAGCTTGAGCTTGTCGACGGTCTGCATTTGCGCAGTCCCTGGCACCTGGATGGAAATCGTGCCATCGGCGCCGATCGACAGGCTGGTGTGCTCGGGAATCGTGATCGGACCGCCTTCGCCCAGCACGGGCCGGCCGTTGATGGTCAGCGCGCCGGTTTCATCGAGGTCCATGGCGCCGGCGCGCGTGTAGGCTTCACCGTTTTGCCATTGCACAGCGAGAAAGCCGGGGCCCGTGACGGCCACGTCGAGTTCGCGTCCCGTTTCCTTGATGGCGCCCGTGCGCGTGCCGACGGCGCTCGACTGCGTCTGCGTCATGTGGCGGTCGTCGTAGCCATAGCCGTTTTGCAGCGGCTGGGCAGTGGACACTTCCAGGTTGGCGCGAAAGCCGCCCGTCTCGATATTGGCCAGGTTGTTGGCGTGTACCTGCTGTGCCCGCAGGGCACGGTCGGCCCCGCTCATGGCGGTATAAATCAGCGCATCCATTGCTTTTTACCTTTGCGTATCGTGGATTACAGCGCTTGCATCAGCGATTGCAGCATGGCGTTCTCGGTCGAGATGACCTTCGAGTTCGCCTGGTAGTTGCGCTGCGACGTCATCAGGCCCACCAGTTCGGAGGTGATGTCGACGTTCGACTGTTCCAGCGAGCTCGTCACCAGTTTGCCGGCCATGCCGACGCCCGGACGGTCATAGATGGCGGTGCCGGAGGTGGTCGAGGCGACCCAGCTGGTATCGTTGACGGCCGTCAGCCCGCCTTCGTCAGGGAAGGTGGCCAGGGCGATCACGCCGATGCTTTGCTTCTGGCCGTTCGTGTATTTCGCCACGACGGAGCCGTCGTCGGCCAGTTCCACGCCCGTGTAGGTGCCCGAGGCATAGCCGTCGGCGCGGTCGGTCGAGGTGGTCGCTTCACCGGCGAACTGGGTCGTGCCCGTGTAGTCGATGGCGATCGACAGCGCTGCGGCGCCAGGCGGCGTCGGGAACACCGGCGTGGCGGTCGTTCCGGTCACCAGCTTGCCGTTCGTGTCGAAGGTCATACTCGTCACCGGCGTCACATCGGTATTGTCAAAGGTGTAGTGCACGTCCACGCCCGTCGCCGTCTTGACGAAGTACTGGCCCAGCGAGTGCTTGGCGCCCAACGAATCGTAGACGATCGAGGACTTGGCGCTGTTGTAGCTCAGTTCGTTGGTCTTGTTGAAAGGCACGGCCTTGATGGTCCATTCGGACGACATGTTGGCGGCATATGCCAGCTTGGTCGATGCCACGGCGGGAATCTGGCCCGTCGGAATGTTCATGTCGCCCATGGTGCCCAGGGTGGTGCTGCCTTTGACGGCGGCATAGCCCTGTACCAGGCGGCCGTTCGAGTCGATCAGCTTGCCATCGCTGCTGGCCGAAAAGATGCCGACCCGGCTGTAGCTCATGGTGTTTTGCGCATCGCGCGCGACGAAAAAGCCGCGGCCGTCGATGGCCGCGTCGAGCGCGCGGCCCGTGTTCAGCACGCCGCCAGTGAGCGACATGCTTTGCGTGATCGAGCCGATTTCCGTGCCCGTGGCGCGCGAACCGGCATACATGGCCGAAAAGTTGGCGCGGCTGCTCTTGAAGCCGTAGGTGCCGGCATTGGCGATATTGTTACTGGTGCTGTTCAACTGTTGGTTGATGGACTGGATACCGGACAGCGCGATGTCGAAACTCATGTTGACTTCCTTTAGTGAAGGACGAGATTAGTGTTCAGGAAACGAAGGGGCGAGCGGATCAGGCCGTCTTGCCGTTGAAGCCGGTGATCGCGCCAGGGTTGACTTCGCCCAGGTTCGACACGCTCAAAATCATGCTGCCGCCGGACGACAGGCGCACGCTGTTGAGCTTGCCCGCGATGTCGACCGATGGTTTTTCGGTGCCATTGGTGGTGACCGCCATGGTGTACGTGCCTGCAGGCAAGCCCAAGGCGACGGGATCGATGGTGAACGGCACCGTGCCGGCCGACTTGGCGCCCAGTTCGATCTTGTATTCCTTGTCGTCGATGCCTTTCAGGGTCACGGTGGTCTTGGTGGTGCCGGCCGCCAGCGCGATGCTGCCGCTGACCTTGCTCTTGTCGAGCTGCACCGTTTCGCTGTTGACCATGACTTCGGAGCCTACCTGCGCGCCCAGGGCCAGCACCTGCATCGATTGCAGCACGCTGGCATTGGCGCTGGTCAGCGTAGACAGGTTTTGCATCGCTTCCGTCTGCGCCTGCTGCGTCAATTGATTGACGAACTGGCTCGGATCGGTCGGCGCCAGGGGATCCTGGTTCTTGATCTGCGCGACCAGCAACTTGGTGAACATATCCTGGGTGGCATTGTTTTGCGATTTGACGGCATTGTTGCTGCCGCTGCCATTGGTGTTGTTTGTAAAGAGATTGGTTTCCATGGATTATGCTTCACCTAATTTGAGGAGCGATTGCTGCATCGACTTGATGCGGCCCAGAACTTCGACATTGGTTTCAAACGCGCGCGAGGCCGACATCATGTCGGTCATCTCGGCTACCTGGTTGACGTTGGGGTAGAACACCATGCCGTCGGCATTGGCCATCGGGTGGCCCGGTTCATACACCTTGCGCAGCGGCTCATCGCTTTGCACCACGTCGAGCACCTGAACGCGTCCGCCGGCGCCGCTGGCGCCCGGGCCATCCATCACGGCCGCAAACACGGGTTTGCGCGCGCGGTAGGTTTCGCCTTCGGAACCGGCAACGGAATCGGCATTGGCCAGGTTGCTGGCGATGGTATTGAGGCGCACGGTCTGCGCCGCCATCGCCGAACCGGCGATCTTGGAAATATCCTGGAAGCTCATGCTGATCCTTATTGTCCGGAAATGGCCTTGGACAGACCCTTCAGTTTCATGTTGACGAAAGTGAGGCTGGTCTGGAAGTCGGTGGCATTCTGCGAGAACGCCGCCTGCTCGACGCCGATTTCGACGGTATTGCCGTCGCGGCTGGGGTGGTAGGGTACGCGGTACAGGGCACTGGCATCGTCATCGGTCGACAGCAGGCCGGCCTCGTTATCCTGCAATTGTTGCAGGGCGCTGCCGAAATCCATGTCCATGGCCTGGAAGCCGGGCGTGTTTTCATTGGCGATGTTGGCCGCCAGCACGCGTGTACGGTCGGCACGCAGTGCGAGTGCATCGGCATGCACGCCCAGCGCATCCTTGAAATTAATCCCCATGGTCATCCTTTGTGTTGAATTCGATCGTGCTTTTTGCGGTTTGGTCCAGAAAATAAGTGGTGCAGAGGTAAAATCCCAGCCAAGTCATGTTGACGCATGGTAAGGTCATGCCGCTTCAGTATCTTTGATTAAGGTTAGCAATGATTTACTTTGAGAACTATTCCGTGATGTGGAACAAGGCGCAATGTCGTCACATACTGCTGCCAAGCCTATTTTTACTGACCAGCCTATATAGTAGTGCAGGTCGCGCAGAATTGCCAGCCGACAATATATTTTCACGTGTGGAACAGCTAGCTCGCGAGCAATTGACACAGCAGGCGGCCACGGCGGGACTGCTGGAACCCCAGTTTCAGGTGACCGTCGTGAAAAGCACGCGCCCCATGCCGGCGTGCGCCGCGCCCGTTGCGCTGGAAACGGCGGACAGCCGCTCGGCGCAGCGCATGCGCTTTGTCGCAGTGTGTCCTGGAAGCAACGGATGGCGTTACGAAATGCTGGCGCGCGGCAGCATCACGGCGCAAGTGGCCGTCACCAGCGCCCCCGTCACGGCCAATACGCCGTTGCAATCGGGTGACGTGGTGCTGGCGCGGCGCGACGTGACGATGGTGCCGGACAGTATTTCTGCCTTGCCTGGCGCGATTGGCCTGTCGAGCCGGCGCAGCTTGCGTGCCGGCGAAGTGCTGCGCCAGGGACAGCTGGCCTCGCCCGTGCTGATCAAGCGGGGCAGTGCGGTCAACATCGTGGCGCGCAAGGAGCAGGTGGAAGTGAGCATGGCCGGCGAGGCGATGGATCCGGGCGCGCTTGGCGAGCTGATCCGCGTGCGCAACGCCACCAGCGGCACGGTGATACGCGCCAGGGTGGTCGATGCGGGCGTGGTGGAGCCGGCCGAACTTCCCGGCCGTTAAAGGGAACTTACTCGGCGGCGGCCGTGCGCTGCAGACGTGTCGCCAGCTGGGTCAGCTTGGCGGCATAGTTGGGGTCGGTGGCATAGCCGCCGCGCGCCAAACCCTGCGCGAAGGCGCCCGCGTCGGCGCCCGTGTTGAGGGCGGCGCGGTAGCGTGGATTGTCGAGCAGCACTTGCGCATAGTCGCGGAAGGCGCTGGCCTGGTCCGGGTAGCTGCGGAAGCGCTCGGTTTTCTTCAGCGCCGTGCCGCTGCCGGCCTCGTATTCGGTCGTCAGGTTGCTGGCCACGTCGCCCTGCCATTTGCCGCCGGCCTTGATGCCGAACAGATTATTGGTGTCCGCGCCCGTGCCCTGGCGCAGCGGACGCTGGCCCCAGCCCGATTCCAGCGCCGCGTGGGCGGCGACGATTTCCGGCGCCACGCCCAGGCGCGCGCCCGTTTCTTCCGTCCATGGCTTGATCGAGGCGAGGAATTGCTGCTGCGTTTCGCCGATCTCGCCGCCCTGGCTGATGGCGCCCAGCACATTGACGGGCTGGCTTTGCTCCAGGTAGGCGCGTCCTTGCGGGCTCAGGTTGGTGGCGTTGCCGCCGCCCTGTTCGATGAAGCGGGCCACTTCGCCCTGTACTTGCCGGAACACGCTGCCAAAGCCGCCGCTGGAGGCCGTGGATTCGGTGGCGCGCATATTGCTCTGCACGGCATGGGTCGCCGCCGTCGATGGCGTCGCCGCCGTGGCGCGGGTGGTCAGGAAATCAGCCTGGCGCATACGTATCTTCCTCGCCATGCAGCACGCGCTGCATGATGCTGTACTGCTCTGTTAATAAATCGCTGTTGCGGGCATTCAGGCGCTTGCATTCGAGCACCATCTGCTCGAGCGCGGCCCAGTCGCGCTGGGCGGTCGCACGCGCGTCTTCTTGCAACAGCGCAAACAATTGGGGCATGTCGCCTTGCGGGCCCAGCAGGGCGGTGACGAGACTGACACGCTGGCGGCGGCGTGCGTCGAGTGGCTCGACGGCAGCGACGACCTGGTCGGCCAGCGCCGTCAGCCGGGTGCTCTGGTGGTGCAAGGTGGCCTGAAATTGCTCTTCCAATAAGGTTTGCAGCGCGGCATAGCCGGCGCGGTCATCCGTCATGCCTTGCAGCACGCGGCGCACGGCTTCCTGGCGCGTGATGCCCTTGCGCGGCGCGGTCACGATTCGCCGCCGTGGAAACGCTGGATCAGGCCCGCCAGTTTCGATGGATCGAACGGCAACTCGCCCTTGGCCAGCGCATCGCGCAGCATGGCCACTCTTTCATGGTCGATCTCGGGCATGGCGCGCAGGGCGGCCATGGCCGGCTGCAGCACGGCCGATTGCAGTTCCGCCCCGGCCGACGAGCCGCCCATGGCGCCGGCGGCGCCCGCGTTTTCGGCGATCGCCTCGGCCGGCGCGACGGCGCTGCTGCGCACGGCAGCACCGGTGTTGCCGGAGGAGATTTTCATACGTTGTCCCTTGCCCTTAATTTGCATGCTCTTCCCGATCTTTCTTTGCGGGCAGGCCCAGTTTTTCGCGCAGGCGTTGCAGGGTGCCGGAGTCCGGTTCACCCACCTGCAGCTCGTCGCCTTGCGGCTTTTGTCCGGCCATGCCGAACATGGCGGCGATGCTGTCGGCCTGGCCACGCGTCAATATTAACAGTTCGATGCGGCGATTGATGCCGGCGCTGGCATTTTTCACGTCCAGCGGCGCGCGGTCGGCCATGCCGACCACTTGCAGCACGCTGTCCGGACTCATGCTGCCGATCAGCAATTGCGCGCGCGCCGACATGGCGCGGTTGGCCGACAGGGTCCAGTTCGAGAAGCCTTCATAGCCGGTATTGGCGTATTGCATCGAGTCCGTATGGCCGACGATCAGCATCTGGTTCTCCATTTGCGCAAACACGGGCCCCATCTGGCGCAGCAGCTTGCGGAAACGGTCGGTCGGCACGGCGCTGCCGCGCACGAACATGCCTTGCTTGTCCGTATCGTGCAGCATGACGCGCAAGCCGTATGGCGTGATCACCGATTGCAGGTTGCTCTTCAGTCCCGCTTCGTCGCTGAGCTTGTCGAGCGCGCGTGACAGGGACAGCAAATCTTCCGGCGACTGGTAGCTGACCTTGGTCTGGTTTTGCGGCGCCGCGCCAGCCTTGCCGTCCTGCGTTTGCTTGCCTTCCGTGCGCGTGTCGCCCGTGCCCTTGCGGGGCATGGGGAAGCGCTCGATCAGGCTGCCGCGCGGGCCGCCTTTCTGTTCCGGCATGACGCCCTGGCCTTCGCCCTGTCGGCTGCCTGCCGACGCGTCCATCATGATTTCCTTCATCGCCTGCTGCTCGCGCGCGGCCATCAGCCACAGCACGAGGAACAGCGACAGCAGGGCCAGGCAAAAGTCGGCGAACGCTACTTTCCAGGCGCCGCCATGGCCATCGTCGTCATGCTTGCGGCCGGCACGCTTGATGATGGCCTGTTCATGTTTCTCATGCGGCTTTAGCACGGCGGCCTCCCCGGCCTTGGCCTTGCTCTTGTTCGGCGCCGCCATCTTCCAGCGCATTGATCCAGCTTTCCAGCTGGGCGAAGCTCGGTTTGATGTTCAGCTGCACCAGGCGGCGGCCCGCATCGATGGCCAGCAGCGGCGGTTTGCCCGCCACGTGCGTGACCAGCACGACCTTCACGCATTCCATGGTCGAGCCTTCCTCGCCCACCAGCTGTTTCATCATGTTGCACATCGGATCGAGCACGCCGTAGCAAAAGAAGATGCCGATGAAGGTACCGACCATGGCAGCGCCCACTTTTTCCGAAATTTCCGCCGCGTCGGCGCCGTCGGCCACGGAATTCATGGCCATCACGATGCCGAGCACGGCGGCCAGAATACCGAAGCCGGGCATGGCTTCGGCGATCTTGTGCAGGGACTTCGACGGCTGCAGCAATTCGTCGTGGATGGCTTCCAGTTCCTGCTCCAGCACGCCTTCGAGTTCATGCGCGTTGATCTTGCCCATCGCCATCAAACGGAAGTTGTCGACGATAAAGGCCAGCAGCTTCGGCTCTTCCAGCACCAGCGGATAGCGCTGGAACAGGGCGCTTTCGCGCGGCGCCTCGACGTGGGCATCCAGCGCCTTCAGGCCGCCGGCGGCCGTTTGCAGCAGTTCATACATCAGCAGCAGCAACTGGCGCTGGAATTCCGAGCCTTGCTTCTTGTGCGTGACGATCTTGCGCATCTGGTGCAGCATTTCACCGAGTACATGCTTCGGGTTGCCCAGCACCAGGGCGCCGACGGCGGCGCCGATGATGATGATCAACTCGACCGGTTGCCAGATCGCGTGGACGGTGCCGCCCATCAGGGCGAAGCCTCCGAATACACACCCCATCACGATTAAGATACCGATAATTACCATGTCAACTGCCTTTCTGCGTCATTGTGCTGCGTCAATTTGATGGATAGTGCTGAAACTTATGCGTCTTGCAGCATGGCTTTCATCTTGCCCAGCGCCGTCTTGTTGAGCTGGCAGACGCGGGCGTCGCTCAGGTCCAGTACGGCGGCTATTTCCTTGTAGCTCAGTTCGAATTCGTAATACATCTGGATCACGCGCTGCTCGCGTTCGTCGAGCGCGCGCAGCGCCTGCTCCAGGCTGCGCCGCACCATCAATTGCTCTTCCGGGCTCGGTGCGCTGTCGGCCTGTCCCAGGCTTTCCTGCAGCACTTCATCGAAACTGGCGATCAGCTCGGCGTTTTCCGCCAACTGGTATTCCTGGAAAGCTTCCGGCGTCAGCTTCAGCGCCGCCATGATTTCCGCGTCCAGCGGCTCGCGTCCGAGGCGGCGGGTCAGGGCGCGCACGCTGTCGCGCAGTCGGTGGCTTTCCTGGCGCACGGCGCGCGGGCGCCAGTCCTGGCGTCGCAGTTCATCGAGGATGGCGCCACGGATGCGCAGGCTGGCATAGCTGCCGAAAGACTGGTCCGGCACGCCGTAGCGGCGCAAGGCTTCGAGCAGGCCCATCAGGCCGATCTGTTCCATGTCGTCGCGGTCGATGGCGCCCGACACCTGCGAATTGAGCTGGCGCACGATGCGTTTCACCAAAGGGGAGTACGCCACCAGATGTTGTTGCTCTTCAGCAACGCTGAGCACGGCCGCGCAAGCGCTGGCGGCGGCATATTCGCCGGCGCCATACGCTTCCTGGTATTGCTCTACATAGGCCAAGGGATCTCCCACTAGGTCGGCTGGCGTGTTGGCTTATTCAATGATCAGCTTGCCGACCATGACTTCGGTGAACGGTTTTTCCATCTGTTCACGCTCGTAGCTGACATTGAAGGCTTTGTTGATCTGCTCGGCATATTGTTCCACGGTCATGGTCTGCGCCTTGTCCAGCGGAAAACTCGACAGGGTGCTGACGGCGATCGAGCGCATCAGCGGCAAGTGATCCTTGGTCAGCTTTTCCTTTTCCTCGGTGGTGGCGATCACCAGGTCGGCCGACAGGTAATGCGTTTCGCCTTCGCCGGGGCCGCGGCGCAACATCACGATGACTTTGTCCAGCGTGAGGAACTTGCGCGCCTTCTTGCCCGTGGCGGGCGGTGGCGGGGCTTTCGCTTCGGCGACATCGGCATGGCCGGCGACCGGCTTGGCCAAATACCAGATGGCGCCGCCAGCGGCGCCGGCGGCCAGCACGGCCACGCCGACAAAGCCGGCTATCAGTTTCATTTTCATATTCATCAGGCGGTCTCTCGCTCGTGGCTGGCGTATGTGGTAGCGGCGGTGCTGCCGTCGGACAGGGCGCGTCCCGGCTCGGCGTCGTCCTGCTGGCGGCCCGGCTGACGCTGGCCGCGCGCATCGCCTTCGGCGAACGCCTGGGCAGCGGGGCTGCGCGGGGTGGCGCTGATATTGACGGCCACGTCGGTGTACTGGCGCTGCGCCAGGTCGCTGCGCATGTTCTCGCCGATGCCTTGCAACTGGCGCAACACTTCCGAATTCGACGCCGTGACGTTCACCTGCAGCGCGCCGGCCGTATGGCGGATGGAAATTTCAATGCGTCCCAGCATGGGCGGCTCGAGGCGGATCGTTGCGTGTTCGCTGTTGCGACCGATCTGCGTCTGCAGGCGTTCGCCCAGCGCTTCGCGCAGCGGTTCCTGCCATTGCTGGGCTGGGCCGTTGAGCTTGATGGTGTCGCCGGCCGGGGCCGCTGTGGCCGTATTGCCGACCGCGCCCGTCAGGCCCAGGTTGGGCGTGGCCGGTGCCGGCGTCGCGGCGCCACGTTCGCCTTCGCGCGCGGCAACGGCAGGCGCGGCGACGGCGGTTGCCGGAGCGCTTTGCTGCAGCAGCGATTCGAACGGCTGTGCCGGCGAGCCGCCCTTGGCGGCCGTCGCCGGGTTGGCGGCGGCCAGCGGCTCGCGCGTGTCGCGGCCTGGCGCTGGCGCCGTTGCCGGCGCGTTCAGGGTGACCGCCGACGGATGCAGGCTGATGTTGAGTGCCGGATTGGCTTGCGCCGCATTCGCCTGCACCTGTGTCTGCGCTTGTGTCTGTACTTGCGCCTGGGCGGCGGCACGCGCCTCGGCTGCGGCCGCGTCCGTTGGCGGCAGCATGCTCACCGGCAAGCCGATAACGGGGGCGGCCATGGCCGGCAGGCTGCTGTCGGCCTGGCTGTCGCTGTCGCTCTCCTTCGCGGGAGCGGGCGTGTCGGCGTCGGCCGTTTCCACGCCCGTCACGTCAAGCACCTGCGCAAACAGGGGCAGGGCGGAGGGCACGGCGCCAGTAGCGGCATAGCCTGGTGTGCCGGGCAAGGCGGCGGCCTGTGACGGCGCTGCCGCCGGTGCTGGTGCAGCTGCCGCAGGGCTCGCCGGTGCCGGAGCGGCCGGCGCCGTGTTGAAGTTCATGATCATGCTTGATTCCCGTCCGAGTCGTATTCGCCGAGCGCGGCGTAGGCGACCCAACCTTCCTTATTTGCCTGTAATGCACCCAGGTGTTGACCCAGGCGTTCTTTTTCCTCAGAGCAAATTTTAACCGCTTGCGCGTGATTTTTGCGCAATTGCAACAATTCTGTTTGTTCCAGCGCATTCCATGCGCCCCGTTCGGCCAGCAGGGGGATGTTTTTCGCCAGGCTGGCGGACAGTTTTCCCATGGCTTCCCAATCCGCTTGCGCGATGGCGGCGCTTAATTGCCGGTTCAGCTGTTGCAGGATGCCGCGCCTAGGCATTGTTGGCCTGGACGCCCACCCAGCCGCGCTTGATGGTGGTCATCAGGGTCGTCACTTCGTCGATCAGGGTCGGGTCGAGCTTGATGCCGGCCGTGTACAGGCGCGCCACGCAATAGTCGTACAGGCGGGCCAGGTTGACGACCACTTCGCCGCCATTGTCGAAATCGAGCGAGCTCGACAGACCGTTGATGATCTGCGTGCATTTATCCAGGCTGATGGCCTTTTGCTCGTAGCGCTTGCCTACGATATGCCCGCGCGCGCGCGCCAGTTCTTCCAGCAGGCCGTCCGTCAGCACCAGTACCAGCTCGACCGGTGTGGCGCGGGCGGTCTGGGCATCCAGGTTGACGGCATGGTAGTTGCCGTAAGCTTCATTGTTTAACATGTCTTATTTCTCACTGTCTAAACTTGCGGCGGCGCGGCAGGCACGCTCGCCTTAGGATTTGTCGTTGCCAAACATGGCGTCGAACATGTCGACCGTCTTGTACATCTGTTCCTGCATGACTTGCAGGCGCGTATATTGATCCAGGAAACGCTTGTAGGCCGTGTTGTACTGGCTCGTCAGCAGGTCGGTGCTTTTGCTCAGCGACTTCTGCAAGCTGGTATTCGCATCGAGACGCTGCACCAGCTGGCCCTTGGTGATATTGCTCCATTGGCCCAACGCCTTGTCCAGGCCGCCTAACACGCCCGATGGGGCCGACAGGCTGTTGTTGCCGAACAACTTGTCCAGGTCGCCAGGGTTCGATGCCAGCTTGGCGGTCAGCTTGGCCGTATTCAGGCTCAGCGTGCCGTCGCGGTTGGCGGTCACGCCGTAGGAGACCAGCGAGACGCCGCCGACGCTTTGGCGCAGCAGATTGTTCAAATTGCTGCGCAGGGCGTTCAGGCCGGAATCGTGGGCAAAGATGCCGGCCGCGACGTTCTTGTCCGGGTCGCCGGAACTGGCCAGGCCGTCCAGCACGCTTTTCAGCTTGTTGTAGGCATCGACGAATGCCTGCACATTGGTTGCCGTGCCGCCGCTGTCGGTTGCCACCGTGACCGTCACGGGCGCGTCGCCCGTGTTCATGGCCTTGGTGAAGGTCATTTTCACGCCCGTCACGTTGGTAAAGGTATTCGACGCCTGCGTGATTTGCGTGCCGGTGTCCTTTGCGCCCAGCCAGACGATGGCGTCCTGCGCCTTGACGACTTCCTTGATGTTGGTGGCCGCGTCCGTCACCAGGGCCTTGGTCAGCGCGGTATTCGTCACGCTCGACGCGTCCAGCGTGACGGCGTTTTCCTTGCCAGTCAGGTTCGATGTCAATACCAGCTGCGCCTGGTTGCCGATGGTGACGATGGAAGCCGTCACGCGCGAGTTGTTCTTGCTGTTGCCATTGATGGCGGCGGCGATTTCCTGCGGCGTCAGGTTGCCGTCGGCATCCTTGTCAGCGGCGCTCAGGTCGATGTCAAAGCTGTTGTCTGCGGTGACGGGGGCCAGCGGATCGCCGATCCGCACGGCCAGCGTGCCGCTGCCGGCGGCGGGGCTGCTGGCGAGGCCGCTGTACGAAGTCTGGCTGGCTGTGGCCAGTTGCTGTACGAAAAAGGAATAGCTGCCGGCAACTGCCGTGGCATCGGCCGTGCCGCTGCCATAGGCGGTATTGCTGAATGTGGCGGACTGGCTCAGCAGCGACTTGCTGCTGCTGCTCATGGTCGTCATCGTACTTTGGAAGGCGCTCATGGCCAGCTTCAGGTTGTTCAGCGCCGCGGCCGTGGTGTTGGCCAGTGCGGTTTGCTTAGTCAATTTGTCCTGCTGCGCCGCGACCGACTTGGTAGCCAGGTTTTTTGCAGTGACGAGCGGATCGTATTGCGGTGCAGTAATTACGTTTGCCATGCCAGACTCCTGAATAAAGGGATATACCGGTACAAGGCGACCCCCATTCCCGTTTTGTGAAGTTTTCCTGAAAGAAACTTACACCAACCTCATTTTACCTGTCCGCGGAACCAGAATTGCGTCGCCAGCTCGTCTTGCCGCTTGGCATCGACACGTTGTTGCTCATTTGCAACATGTTTTTGTTTTTGCGTCAGCACCTGGTCCAATACTTCGCGCTTGGCCCAGGCCGTATTGAGCGCGCGTTGCGAGACGGCCATGTTGGCCTCGTGCAAATGCAGGTCGGTACGGTGCTGGTCGGCCATCTGCATGACGGCTTGCTTGAAGTTGCCGCAATTGACGGACAGGGCCAGGGGCAGGGCGCCGCTGGGGCCGCTATCCGTGTACAGACCCGTCAGGCGCTCCAGGTTTTTCTGGTAGCGCTCGCGCACGGCCGTCTGCGCCGCCATTTCGCCTTGCAGGCGTTCGACTTCGGTGCTGCGCAGGCCGACCAGGGTGGTCAGGTTGCGGATAGTATGCGCGTCGCTCACGTATGCTCCTAGGCCATGATCTGTTCAAGTTGTTCGATGCACGGCCCCATCGGCGCCTCTTCCTTGGTGCCCTGGCACAGGAAGGCTTCGATGGGCGCGTGCAACTGCACGGCGCGGTCGGTGATCGGGTCGGCGCCGGGCACGTAGGCGCCCAGCGGGATCAGGTCGCGCACGCGCGCATGGCGCGCCATCGACGCTTTCAGCGCGCGCGCCGCCTGCATGTGGGGGGGCGTGATCACCTGCGCCATGCAGCGGCTGATCGAGGCGGCGATATCGATGGCGGGGTAGTGGCCCCGCTCGGCCAGTTCGCGCGTGAGCACGATGTGGCCGTCGAGAATCGCGCGCGCCGTATCGACCACGGGGTCCTGCTGGTCGTCGCCTTCGGCCAGCACCGTGTAGATGGCGCTCATGCTGCCTTCCGGGTGGGCGCCGTTGCCGGCGCTTTCCACCAGTTGCGGCAGGTTCGAAAACACGGACGGCGGGTAGCCGCGCGTGGCCGGCGGTTCGCCCAGGGCCAGCGCCACTTCGCGCAAGGCCATCGCATAGCGCGTGAGCGAGTCGACCAGCAGCAGCACGTGCTTGCCCTGGTCGCGGTAATGGGCGGCGATCGAATGGCACAGTTCGGTGGCCATGATGCGCATCAAGGGCGATTCGTCGGCCGGCGCGATCACCAGCACGGCTTTTTTCAAGCCTTCGGCGCCCAGCGATTTTTCCACGAATTCGCGCACTTCGCGGCCCCGCTCGCCGATCAGGCCGACGACGACGACATCGGCCACGGTCTGGCGCGTGATCAGGCCCAGCAGCACGCTCTTGCCCACGCCGGAGCCGGCCATCAGGCCCACGCGCTGGCCCTTGCCCAGGGTCAGCATGCTGTTAATCGCCCGCACGCCCACGTCCAGCGGTTCGACCACCGGTTGTTTCTTCAGGGGATTGATCTTCGGCGGCGTCACTTCCAGGATGTGTTCGCCGCCGAGGCGGCCCAGGTCGTCGATCGGCTCGCCCAGGCCATTGACCATGCGGCCCAGCCACGACGGGCCGATCTGCAGGCTGGCCTTGTCGGGCAGGGGCAGGACTCTGGCGCCCGTGGTCAGGCCCGTGGCCTTCTTGAACGGCATTAAATACGACAGTTTTTCGCGGAAGCCGACGACTTGCGCATCGAGCCATTCGCCATTGACTGTTTCAATTTGACAACGCTGGCCCGTGTGCAGGCGGCAGCCGGCGCTTTCCAGCAGCAGGCCGGAGGCGCCGACCAGGCGGCCGGTGGGGGTCGCGACCGGGATGTCGCCGATCTCGAAGCTGCGCAGCGTGTCGGCGATCATGCAGGCGCGCCGTGGTCTGCGTGTTCGGCGGCCAGCGCCAGGTGGCTGCTGACCTGCTCCATGCAGGCCGACAGGCGCTGATGGCAGCCCGCGTCGACTTCATTGTCGCCGGCCTTGATGCGGCATTCGCCCGCGTCGAGGCGCGCGTCGGCGATCAGGTTCCAGCGCTTGGCGCGCTTCGGATCGAGTTCGCTGATGCGTTTGAGTTCTTCCGGATTGAGGAAGACGTCGATTTCCTCGCGCGTGGGCGGCATCGAGGCCAAGGTCTCGTCGACCAGGGCCAGCAATTGCACCGGCTGCAGCGCCAGTTCCGCGCGGATCACCTGGCGCGCCACCTTGGCCACCAGGTCGACCACTTCCTTGCGCTGCGCTTCGCGGTAATCGGCGCGCACTTTCTTCAGGTCGCGCAAGATGGCGTCGACGGGGCGCGCCAGGCGGTCCAGCGCCACCAAGGTTTCATTGCGGCCTTCTTCGCGGCCCTGCGCCATGCCATCGCTGCGCCCGGCGTCGTAGCCATCCTGCTGGCCTTGCACCAGGCCCACTTCGTAGCCGTCGCGCTGGCCCTGCTCGAAACCTTCCGAGACGGACGCCTGCCACTGGCCATCCGTGTCCTCGTTGGAGGCACGCTGGCCGGCGGCGATGAATTGCGACAGCGGCGGGAAACGATACGAGCGGAAGTGTTTCATTCGATCACCGCTTCGGCAAACAGTTGCACTTCGATCTCGCCCGCATCGGCGAGGCCTTTGACGGTGGCCATGATTTCCTGACGCGTCTGTTCGATGCGCGACAGGGGCACGGGGCCGGAGCGGCGCATCATGTCTTCGAAACTCTGCGCCTGGCGGCGCGGCATGGTTTTCAGCACGGCGTCGCGGATCGACGGTTCCGCGCCCTTCAGTGCAATCGCCCACTGTTCCATCGGCACGTCTTCCAGGATGCGCGTGAGCGTGACATCGCTCTGCGTGGCCAGGATCAGGAAGTCGTACATGCTCAGTTCGATTTCCGACACGACGTCCGGGTCGTGCGCGCGCAGCAGTTCGACCAGCGCGGCGCGGTTGCCCGGCATGCGGTTGAGAATCTCGGCCGCCTGGCGGATGCCCTCGACGCTGGTGCTTTGCGTGTCGAGCGCGCCCAGGCAGCGGCCCACCAGTTCGTCGAGCTCGACCAGCAGGTCGCGGTCGATCTCGTCCAGGCGCGCCAGGTTCAGCAAGACCAGGTCGCGGCCTTCGGCGGGCAGGGCGTCGAGGATCTGGCCGGCCAGCGCGGGCGGCAGGAAGGCCAGGAACACGGCTTGCATCTGCACGTGCTCGTTGACGATGTATTCGGCCAGCCATTTTGGCGAGGCCCATTGCAGGCGCGCCATTTTGGGGCGGATGGCGTCGCCGTAAATGTTGTTGAGCACGCTATTTGCGATATCGCTGCCCAGCGCCATGTCCAGCGAGCGCTTCAGGTAGCTGCGCGAGGCGCCGTGCACGCCGCTTTGCTGGCGGTAGTCGTCGAAGAAGGTCTGCATGGCCGTTTTCACGGATTCGACCTTGATGCCGCTCATGCGCGACATCACTTGCGTGACTTCCAGCAATTCTTCGCGCGACAGGCAGCGCAGCACATTGGCGGCCTGTTCTTCGCCGATGCTCAGCAGCACGATGGCGGCCTGTTCCACTGGGTTCAGGCTGGCGCTTTCGTATTCGGCGCCGTCGGAGGGATTACTGTTGTTGAGTTCGGCCATTTTTCTGCATCCATTGTTTGACGACTTCGGCGACACGCTCGGGTTCTTTTTCCGCCAGCACTTTCAGGTGGTCGACCATCACGTCGACCGCCGAGCCTGGTGGCGGCAAGTCATAATTTTCCAGCAGCGGCACGACCGGCATGGCGTTGCCGGCGGCGGCTTCGCCCTCGAGCGCCAGCGGGCTGCCATTCACGCCCAAGGCCGGCGCGCCGGCGGCGGTCACGCCATTGGCGCCGGCGGCGGCGTTGCTGCCGCCCAGCGCCAGGGCCGGATCGAGCTGTTTCAGTGCCGGCGGCGCCAGGCGCGTGGTCAGCAGGCGCAGCAGCGGACGCAGGATCAGGAAGTAGCCGAGCACGGCACCCAGGGCGTACAGCAGCCAGCTGCTGAAATCGACGACGGTGTCGCGCTCTTCCCACCATTGCGCCACGGGCGGCTTGGCAGGGAAGGCCAGCGCCGTCAGGCTCAGGCTGTCGCCGCGCTGGGCGTTGATGCCCAGGCCGCTGTTGAGCATTTTTTCGATATTGCCCAGTTCGGCTGGTGTCCAGCCCGTTTTCGGGTTCGGTGCGGCGGCGCTGTTGAGGACGACGGCGACGCTGAGTTTTTCCAGGCGGCCACGGCTGCGCTTGATCTGCGTGATGCTGCGGTCATACGCGTACTGGCGTGTGGTGGCGTTCTTGCGGGCCGTGCCGTCGTCGGACGGCTTCGGCGCGCCATCGGCGGGTGCGGCACCGGCGGCGTCGGCCGGTGCCGGCACGGCGGCCGCTGGCGGACGGTTCGACAGGCTGCCGGGAATGCCGGCCACGGTGCGGTTGCGTTCCTGCTCTTCGCGCATCGCTTCGCTCGTCACTTTCGGCGCTTCGCCGTATTTTTCCAGCGTTTCGTCCACGCGGTCGTTGTTCACGGCGGCCGTCACGCTGAGCTTGAAGTTGTCTTCGCCGATGACGGGACCGAGCAAGCCCGTGACGTTGCGGCGGATTTCATCCTGAAAGCGTTTCGCGCCTTCATTGCCGGCGGCCGACGCATCGAAACCGTCCGTCAGGTCGACGTGCGAGGACAGCAGGTTGCCGCCCTGGTCGACCAGGCTCACGCGCGTGGGCGCCAGGCTGGCGACGCTGCCGGCCACCATGTTGATGACGGCGGCGATCTGTTCCGGCGCCAGGGTGCGGCCCGGTTTCAGCGCCACGACGATGGAAGCCGACGATTTGTCGCCGTCGCTGGCGACGAACGACGTCGACTTGGCAATCGACAGATGGACGCGCGCCGAAGCGATCGCGTCCATCGTCATGATGCTTTGCGCCAGCTCGCCTTCCAGGCCGCGGCGGAAGCGCACGTCCTGCACGAATTGCGATACGCCCAGCGGGTCATTCTTGTCCATCAGTTCCAGGCCGGCCGGCAGCTGCGCCGTCACGCCCTTCGAGGCGAGCAGCATGCGTACCTTGCCCAGCATGGCGTCGGGCACCAGCACCTGGCCGCTGTCCGGATGCAAACGGTAGGGGATGTGCTCGGCGTCCAGGGTGGCCATCATGTCCGTCACGGCCACTTTTTCGCGCGCGCCAAACACCGGCTTGTAGTTGGCCTGGTCGCGCCAGGCATACATGGTCACCATGGCGGTGATGCCGATGGCCAGCACGACGATGGGAACCAGGTTTTTCAGCAGGGCGGGCGGGATGGCGGGCTGGGCGCCTGGGCGCCAGCGCGCAAATGCGGACTTCATGGTGGTAATCACTTGGGGTAACTTTCGCTGGGAGGCTGGGCGTGGATCAGGACGTGAAGATTACAGAGGCAGTTTGATGAGTTCGTCGACCGCGCCCATGACCTTGTTGCGCACTTGCATCAACATGGAAAAGGACAGGCTCGCTTCCTGGCTGGCCAGCATGGCGCCGACCATGTCGTCGCTCTTGCCGCTGTCGACGTCGCTCATTTTTTGTGCAGCCATGCGGTCGTCGCCGTTGACCTTGCCGATGGCGTCTTTCATGCTTTGCGCAAACGAGAAGCTGGATTGTTCCGGTGCGCCGAACTGGGCGGCCGGCGCGATGCTGGCGCCCAGGGCGCGCGCGTCATTGCTCAGTGCTGCCAGATCGGCCTTGATCAGACCTGCGAGTTCGTTGCTCATCTTGCCCTCTACTTTCAATATGCGGTGACGTATCAATCAGAAATTACTGGTGTTGCCATTCCGGCAGGCATTACATCCAATGCCATCTTGCCTGGCCCAATTGACAGGGCCCATCAGTTTTATCAGTTGCCACACCATCCGCTCAAGCAGATTCAACAAACCCGGCAGAATCGCGCCGAATGATTTACATGGCCATGATAACTAATAATTATCTGATAAAAGTTTCTTCTGGTGGCAATAAGAGGGACTGGAAACTGCCATAAAAACCGGAATCAGGTAAGCGGAATGGCGCACTGCAAATCACTTTTTTCTCGCTATAAGCTTACCTCGAGGCAACTATAAAGTAAAGAGAGGATTGCCTCAAGGAATATTGATACATGGCAATATTTTGCTTTTTCATGTATTGTTCAGCACCGTAGTCATCCAGCATGCGATACGATGCGCAATCGTTTGCTCGCCGGCCGGCCGGTTGGCAAGGCCAAGATGATGCTGTATTTAATTTCGGGCGATCCGTATAATTTGTTCTGCCACCGCAATACCGACATGACCACTACATGACAATCATTACCAAGACAGATCAAACTGCGCGCCATCAAGTCCTCGATTCCTGTCTGCTTGGACGTCCTGTCCATTTGCTGCATGTATTCGGCGCCCAGCTGCGCGACGACCTGGCCGTGGCCCTGCGCCAGCCGATGAGCCGGCGCTACTGGGGCAATTTCCAGATCGATGCCGTGACCTTGTCGCGCGTGGAGAACGAGGACAGCGCGAATCGCTGGCTGAGTTTTTCCACGCCGGCCGGTCAGCCGGGCTTTGCGCTCGAACGGCAGATCCTCTTGAGCGTGCTGAACTATCGCTACGGTAGTGCCGGCGCCAAGGGCGCGCTGCCCGATCCGGCGCAAGTGCGCGTGACGGCCACGGAAGAGCGCCTCGCTGTGGTGCTGGGACAACAGTTGGTGAACAGTTTGTTCACGCGCATCCACAAGAATCTGCAAACCCTGGGCAAGAGCAGCGACATCGACACCAGTGCCGAGGTGGCCGTGCAGTCCGGCGTGCACCCGGCGCGCGGCAGCTGGATCGTCACCGTGTCGCTCAGCGACGTCGAAGCGGGGCAGAGCGGCCAGTTCTGGTTCTCGCTGGACAAGCGCCTGATGGCCGATGTGTTGCGCGGCCTGTTGCCCGAACGCGCGCAAGCGAAGAAAGCCTTGCGCGGCAGCGTGCGCCCGCTCGCGTCGCGCCTGCAAGTGACCCTGGAAGGCCGGCTCGTCAGCAAGCAGATGCAGCTGGGCGCCTTGTTCGACCTGCGCGTGGGCGACGTGATTCCCGTCAGTCTGAGCCGTACTGACGTCATGCTGGACGACTCCCGTTTATTTACAGCGGCTGTTTCCGAACACAAGGGCAAGCTCTGTTTAACCTCATTTGAAGATGTCGAATAATATGAATATGACCGATACCAACCAGAGCGAAACCCTGCTGGAAGACCTGGGCGATGACATGATCATCGACCAGGGCGACGTTGCCGACGTGGCCAGCACCCGCGCGCGCCGCGACATTCCGCAGATGATGCGCAAGATTCCCGTCACCCTGACCTTGGAAGTGGGCTCGGCCCGCATTTCACTGGAAGAGTTGATGGCCATCGGCCCGGAAAGCGTGATCGAACTCGACATGCTGGCCGGCGAACCGCTGGTGATCAAGGTCAATGGCACGCCGATCGGCCGTGCCGAAGTGGTGGTGGCCGGCGAGAACTATGGCCTGAAAGTCATCGACCTCGACGGCCTCAACCTCGACCTGATGACAGCATGAAGCTGGCGGTACCCGGCTTGAGCCGGCGCCGCGGCGCGCTGGCTGCCGCGCTGGCTGTCCCTGTTCTGATGCTGTGCTGCAGCGCCGCCGGCGCGCAGGACCTGCTCGCCGGCGTGGTGCCGGGCGCGAAGACCGACTTGTCGGTGAAGATGCAGATCCTCGTCGTCATGACCCTGCTCGGGCTGCTGCCCGTGATGGTCATGATGATGACCAGCTTTACCCGCTTCGTCATCGTGCTGTCCCTGCTGCGCCAGGCCCTGGGCCTGCAGCAGGGCTTGCCCAACCGTATCGTCACCGGCATCGCCCTGATTCTCACCTTGCTGGTCATGCGCCCCATCGGCGACCAGATATGGAAGGACGCGTTCGTGCCTTACGACCGCGACCAGATCGGCATGCAGGAAGCCCTGAAGATCGCCGAAGTGCCGATTTCGCGCTTCATGCTGGCGCAGACGAGCAAGGCCGCGCTGGCGCAGATCGCGCACCTGGCCGGCGAACCGTCGACCATGCGCCCGCAAGACCACAGTTTCACGGTCAAGCTGGCCGCGTTCGTGCTGTCCGAACTCAAGACAGCGTTCCAGATCGGCTGCATGCTGTTCATTCCCTTCCTCATCATCGACCTGGTGGTGGCGTCCGTGCTGATGGCCATGGGCATGATGATGCTCTCGCCGCTCGTCATCTCGCTGCCGTTCAAGCTGCTGCTGTTCGTGCTGGTCGACGGCTGGACGCTGACCGTCAACACCTTAGTTACCAGCATACAGGGCTATTGACCGATGTTTACCCCTGAAGTCGCCGTCGACCTGATCATCGAAGCGCTGCATGTCGTCATGCTGCTGGTGGTGATTCTGGTCGTGCCGGGTTTGCTCATGGGCTTGCTGGTCGCGCTGGTGCAGGCGGCCACCTCGATCAATGAACAGACCATGAGTTTCCTGCCGCGCCTGCTGGTCACCCTGCTGGCCCTGATCCTGGCCGGACGCTGGATGGCCGGTTACCTGATGGATTATTGCGTGTCCATTTTTCAGCGCGCCGCCACGCTGGTCGGATAGCGCCGCGCGCCATGGATCAGATTTTCAATCAGGTGCTGCCGTTTCTGCTGGCCGTGTGGTGGCCGTTCTGCCGCATCCTGGCCATGCTCAGCGCTTCGCCCGTCATCGGCGACGCCATGGTGCCCGTCCCCGTGCGGGTGCTGCTGTCGCTGGTGCTGGCGATCCTGATGCTGCCCGTCATGCAGGCGTCGGGCGTGTCGCAGGACTTGTTGAAGATCGATCCGTTCTCCCTGCACGCCCTCGTCGCCACCCTGGAGCAGGCAATCATCGGCTTCGTCCTGGGCCTGGCCTTCCACTTCGCCATGTCCGTCATGTCGGTGCTCGGTTACCTCGTGTCGAGCCAGGTGGGTTTTTCCATGGCCGTCATGAACGATCCGCTCAACGGCACCTCGTCGGACGTGATCACGGGGATGCTCACCATCATGTGTATGATCGTGTTTTTCGCCATCGACGGCCACCTCGTGCTGACGGGCGTGATCGGCGCCAGTTTCAAGGCCTGGCCCGTGGGGCAGGGCTACGGGCCGCTGCTGCTGCAGACGGTGGCGTATAACGTGGCCTGGATTTTCGCCGCCGCCATGCTGCTGGCCTTGCCCATCGTCTTTTCCACCATGGTGGTGCAACTGGGCTTTGGCTTCCTGAACCGCGTGGCGCCGTCGCTGAACCTGTTTTCGCTGGGCTTTTCCATGATCACCATGTTCGGCCTGCTGATGCTGGGACAGATCGTGCGCTTTATCCCGGAGCACTACATCGCCATGACGAACCGCGTGCTCGACATGATCGCCGAACAGATGCGGGTGGCCCATGGATAGCGCACGTGCCAACAAGCTGCTGCGCAGTCCACTTCCGGGCATCCGTTGCTCGCTGTACCTCCGTACAGCTGCGCTACTCAACCCGGCATTGAACTTGCTCGCTACGCTTGTAGGGCACGTGCGGAAAGGTGTGACGCATGGCGGATAGCAGCACGGGCGACAAGACAGAAAAGGCGTCAGCACAGAAGCTGAAGAAATCGCGCCAGGAAGGGCAGGTGGTGCGTTCGCGCGACCTGTCGACGGCGCTGGGCATTCTGATCAGCATGAAGGTCTTCATTTACCTGCTGCCCGGCTATCTGGTGAGCTTTCGCGAGCTGTTCGCCATGGCCTTCATGCCGCTCGACAGCAAGGGCGCGCTGGACAATGCCATGTCGATGGCGTTTACCACGTCCGTGGGTTTGCTGATCAAGATGATCGTGCCGCTGTTCTGCGTGCCCTTGTTTGTTGTGCTCGGCTCATTGGTCCCTGGCGGCTGGGTCATCAGCACGAAGAACTGGATGCCGAAGATGGAGCGCCTGAGCCCGGCCAAGAACCTGGGCCGCCTGGTGTCGCCCAAGCATGGCTTTGAATTCGGCTTGTCGATCGCCAAGGCCGCCGTGCTGGGCATGGTGCTCGTGCACGTGAGCCGCTCCAGCCTGACGCAGTACGTGGACTTGCAACACCGGCCCCTGCAGCAAGCCATGCTCGACGGCTCGGCGCTGATGCTCGACGGCCTGATGGCACTCATTTCCGTCTTCGTCCTGTTTGCCATCATCGACGTGCCGGCGCAGGCGTTTTTCTTTGCCCGCAACCAGCGCATGAGCAAGCAGGATGTCAAGGAAGAACATAAAAGCAGCGAAGGGCGGCCCGAAGTGCGCCAGCGCATCCGCCAGCTGCAGCAGCAGATCGGCCGACGCAGCGTGCGCAAGACCGTGCCCGACGCCGACGTGGTGATCGTCAATCCCGAGCATTACGCCGTCGCGCTCAAGTATGACCAGGACCGCGCCGAGGCGCCGTTCGTCGTTGCCAAGGGCGTCGACGAGATGGCGCTGTATATCCGGCAAGTGGCGAAGGAACACAACATCGAAACGCTGGAGTTGCCGCCGCTGGCGCGCGCCATCTACAACACCAGCCAGGTGCAGCAGCAGATTCCCGTGCAGCTGTACCAGGCCGTGTCGCAGGTGCTCAACTACATCCTGCAGCTGAAAGCATTCCGTACTGGGCAGCGCGCCGCCCAGCCCCCATTTCCCACCGAGGTGGTCGTGCCATCTCATTTGAGCGAGGTAGTACCTTCATGAATTTCCTGAACCGGTTGGTTGCCGAAATGCGCCGCCACAAGTTCGCCACGCCGCTGTTCCTGCTGGTGATCCTGGCGATGATCATCCTGCCGCTGCCGCCCGTGCTGCTCGATATCTTGTTCACTTTCAATATCGTGCTGGCACTGATCGTCATCCTCGTCAGCGTGTCGGCCAAGCGGCCGCTCGACTTCTCCGTCTTCCCGACGGTGATTCTGGCCACCACCATGCTCAGGCTCACCCTGAACGTGGCGTCCACGCGCGTGGTGCTGCTGCACGGCCATACGGGTGCGGATGCTGCCGGTAAGGTGATCGAGGCCTTCGGTAACGTGGTCATCGGCGGTAACTTCGTCGTCGGTATCGTCGTCTTCGTGATTTTGATGATCATCAACTTCGCCGTCGTCACCAAGGGCGCCGAGCGCATCTCGGAAGTGTCCGCGCGCTTCACCCTCGATGCCTTGCCGGGCAAGCAGATGGCGATCGACGCCGACCTGAACGCCGGCCTGATCAACCAGGAAAAAGCCCAGATCCGCCGCAAGGACGTGGCCGCCGAAGCCGACTTCTACGGCGCCATGGATGGCGCGTCGAAGTTCGTGCGCGGCGATGCCGTCGCCAGTATCCTGATTTTGATCATCAATATGGTCGGCGGCGTGGCCATCGGCTCGCTGATGCACGACCTGTCGTTCGGCGACGCTTTCCGCCAGTACGCACTGCTGACCATCGGCGATGGCCTGGTGGCGCAGATTCCGGCGCTGCTGCTGTCGGCCGCGGCCGCCATCCTGGTGACCCGCATCAGCGATTCGGGCGATTTCGAGCAGCAAGTGGCGGGCCAGGTGCTGACCTCGCCAACGGTGATCTACAGCGCGGCCGGCATGATGGTGGCGCTGGCCCTGATCCCGGGCATGCCGTGGTTCATGTTCATGACCTTTGCCGCCGTGCTGGCCTTTGTTGCCTGGCGTTTGACCAAGCGCGTGAAGGGGCCCGACGCGGCCGGCATGGCGGCCATCGAGGCGGCCTTGCGCGACGACAAGCCCGCCGAACTGGAGTGGCAGCAACTGCCCGCCGTGCAGCCATTGATGGTGATGCTCGGCTATAAACTGGTCGGCATGGTGGATAAAACGCAAGGGGAACCGTTGACCAAGCGCGTCAAGGGCGTGCGCCAGAGTTTGTCCGAGGCGATGGGCTTGCTGCTGCCGAATATCGGCGTGCGCGACGACCTGGCCCTGAAGCCGTCGCAATACGCGATCGTGCTGTCGGGCACCGTGGTGGCGCAGGCTGAAGTGCAGGCCGACCGGCTGATGGCGATCCCGTCGCCGAACGTGTATGGCCAGCTGGACGGCATTCCCGGCATCGAACCGGCCTACGGCATGCCCGTCACGTGGATCGAGCCGAGTGAAAAGGCGCATGCGCTGGGCCTCGGCTACCAGGTCATCGAGGCGCCCAGCGTGATCGCCACGCACTTGTCGAAAATGGTGCGCGAATACCTGCCGGAACTGTTCCGCCACGAAGACGTGTCGAACCTGATGGAGCGCCTGACGGCCCTGTCGCCGAAGCTGGCCGGTGCGCTGGACAAGGCCCTGACGCACACGCAGATGCTGCGCGTGTTCCGTGTCTTGTTGGCGGAAAATGTGTCCTTGAAGGATATCGTGCCCATCGCCACCACCTTGCTCGACAGTTCGGAAACGACCAAGGACCCGATCCTGCTGGCGGCCGAGGTGCGTTGCGCGCTGCGGCGCCAGATCGTCAGCGGCCTGTTCGGCCAGAAGATGGAAATGCAGGCGTTTAATCTGGGTGGCGAACTGGAAAACATGCTGCTCGGTTCCTTGAACCAGGCGCGCCAGTCGGGCAAGGTGACGCTCGATAACTATCCGATCGACCCGCATCTGCTGTCGCAGCTGCAAGTGAACATGCCGGTGGCGCGCGAGCAGATGAAGCAGCAAGCCACGCCGCCGCTGCTGCTGGTGCTGCCGCAGATCCGTCCGCTGCTGGCCCGCTACGCGCGCCTGTTCGCGCCGGGCCTGCACGTGCTGTCATACAATGAAATTCCGGAAAACCGCGAAGTGAGCATCATCGGCACGGTGGGCTAGTACGGTGAATTGAAAGAAAAACGGCGCCGCGGGCGCCGTTTTTTTGTGCTGTATCAATCCTGCTCGTCGATCGGCGGCAGCAGGTCGTGCTCCTGGCCGTCGGCCAGCAGCAGCACGGTGCCGCCCTGCGCCGCGTCTTCCGCGTCGCCATAGTCGTAGCCGAGCGGCGCCGCCACTTCCTTCGAGACAAAGATAGCCTCCTCCTCGGCATCGGCCGCCGCGGGCGCATCGGGATCGGCCGCCGCTTCCGCTTCCGGCTGCGTCAGCAGCAGGGCCACTTCGGCCATGGCGCGGAACAGGGGCAGCGACAGCGAGGCGGCGCCCGCCTGCATCGGGTAATTGCCGTGCATGCGCTGTGCATGCAGCTGGCGATTCAGGCGGCAGCGCACCAGGCGCAGGCCCGCGCGCCGCACGGCGTCGGCGATCTCGGGCAGGGCCAGGCGCAGATGGCGCAGCGCGGCTTCCTCGTCGGCGGCCAGTTCCAGCAGCACGCCGTCGCCGGACGGCTCCATCTGGATCACCACCCGGCCGATGCCGATGATGATCAGCTCGACGCGCAGCGCCACCTTGCCGCGCCGCCTCGGCGTTGCCTCGTCGTCTACGTCGCTGGCCAGCACGCGCAGCAGCAGGCGCTGGCCGCCCCAGCCATACACGGCAAAGCGCCACGCTTCGCTGTCGACCGTCAGGGGCGGACGGGCGCCTTCGCGCAGCAGGGCCGGTTGCTGCTCGGCCATGAAGAGGTTGCCCGGCACGTGCTGGCCGCGCGCCTGTTCCTGCAGGGCCGCATATTGTTCGCCATAGGTCCTGACCATCACGCGCCACGAGGCGGCCAGCTGCGCCGCGTCGGGCGGCTGCCAGACGAGCTGGCGCGTGAAGAACAGCTGATTGACCTGCATGGCGCTGCTGTCGCGCGGCAAGGCGCCGCCCGTGCCGTCGGCATTGGGCTTGATGAGGGACGCCAGGCTGTCCTGGCCCTGCTGCTGCAGCTGGGCGGGCAGGGTGCCGGCGTCGGGCGCGGGCGCCATGTAGGGGCCGATCGGCACCAGCGGCTGCACCACGCCCGGCACCATCGGCGTCGCGGGGCTGACGTCGAAGCGCTGGGTAATCAGGGGCACCGGATTGCCCGATGAAATGCGGTCTATCGCCATGCCACTATGTCCAGATCTGGTTCCATCAAAAAGCCTGCCGTCATGGCTGCAACAGGGAGAGTATCATTTTGTGCATGCTCTGGCTTTGCTTGAGCATTGCCGTGCTCGCTTGCAGCAACATTTGCGCCGACGTCATGTTCGCGCTTTCGGCCGCGTAGTCGACATCCATGATGCGGCCGATGGCAGCCTTGGTGTTGGTGACCATGTTCGACAGGTTGGTGTGCACGTGGTCCAGGCGGTTGCCGGCGGCGCCCAGGGCCGAGCGCACGCCGCCCACATCGTCGATGGTCGCTTCCAGCAGGGCGATGCTGGCATTCGCGCTGCCCGTCAATTCGTTGCCGGTGGCGGGCGCGCCGAAGTTGGCGCTGGCCGCGCCGAGCGAGGCCAGCACGCCGGCCATCTTGCCCGAGATGTCGAACACCATCGTTTCGCTCTGGCTGGCGCCGATCTGGAAGGTCATCGACGACGCCAGCGTGCCGCCGGCCAGCAGTTTGTTGCCGCCATAGCTGGTGTTTTTCATGACGTTGGCCAGTTCCAGCCCCAGGGCGTCGTATTCGGCCTGCATGGCGACCTTGTCCTTGGCGCCCGACGATGCATCGGCGGCCTGGGTGGCCAGGTCTTTCATGCGGATCAGCATGGTGTTCACTTCGTCGAACGCGCCTTCGGCCGTCTGCAGCATCGAGGTGCTGTTTTGCGTGTTGCGCATGGCGACGGCCATGCCGCTCGCCTGTGCCCGCAGCCGGGTCGCGATTTGCAGGCCGGCGGCGTCATCCATGGCCGAATTGATGCGAAAGCCGGTGGAGAGCCGCGTCATCGAGGTCGACAGCAGCGATTGCGCGCGTGCGGCGGCATTTTGTGCGGCCAGTGCTGCGATATTCGTATGGAGACTGAGCACTCGGCGATTCCTGTGGATGACGGCTGTTGGGCGGGCTTGCCCATCAAACAGGCGACCATGCGTGCCGCATCGTTAAAGATTGCCAGCAAATAGTTACTCTTGCGTGCAAAGGCGAGATACCGGGGGCGAAAAAAAACCAGGCCAAGGCCTGGTTTTCAGCGACTGGCCGCGAACGGCCAGGCAGGGACATATTATTGCAGCAGGGACATGACCATCGAGGACATGCTGTTGCTTTGTTTCAACATTGCGGTGCCAGCTTGCAGCAGCATTTGCGACGACGTCATGTTCGAGCTTTCGGTAGCGAAGTCGACGTCCATGATGCGGCCGGTAGCGGCTTTGGTGTTGGTGGCGATGTTGGACAAGTTGGTGTTGACGTGGTCCAGACGGTTTGCAGCAGCACCCAGTGCCGAGCGAACGGTGCCGACGTCGCCGATTGCCGTTTCCAGCAGGGCGATGGTGGCATTGGCGGAGCTGGTCAGCTCGGTGCCGGTCGCAGCCGAAGCGTAGTTGGCGGTAGCCGAACCCAGCGATGCCGTCAGGCTGGTCATTTTGGCCGAAACGTCAAATGCCATCGTTTCGGTTTGGCTTGCGCCGATCTGGAACGTCATCGACGAGGCCAGCGTGCCGCCTACCAGCAGCTTGTTGCCGCCGAAGGTGGTGTTTTTCATCACGTTCGACAGTTCCAGGCCCAGTGCATCGAATTCCGACTGCATGGCGGTCTTGTCTTTGGCGCCCGACGAAGCATCGGCTGCCTGGGTTGCCAGATCCTTCATGCGGATCAGCATGTTGGTGACTTCGTCAAACGCGCCTTCAGCCGTTTGCAGCATCGAGGTGCTGTTCTGGGTGTTCGACATTGCAACGGTCATGCCGCTGGTTTGTGCTTTCAGGCGGGTTGCGATTTGCAAGCCTGCTGCGTCATCCATTGCCGAGTTGATGCGGAAGCCGGTGCTCAGGCGCGTCATCGAGGTCGACAGTTGGTTTTGGGTGCGGGTGATCGAATTTTGTGCGGACAGTGCAGCGTTGTTAGTGTGAAGGCTCAGCATGGTGTAACTCCTGGTTTGGTGGGTTCAGTCCGGAGCAACGGTTCTTTGTGCTCTCCCAAGTACAAGACGACCATCCGCATAAGCTTATTAAATGCTTTGTGGAAATTTTTTAAAATTCTTTTTAAAAAAGTTTCACATCGGCCGACGAGGCCGCCGCCAGCCCCCTAAGACTGGCTTGCCGCCGCGAGGCAGGCCCGGAAATGCGCGATCTTTGCCTCGTCGCTGGAAAGGATCTTGAAGCGCGCGCTGTCGGCCGCCTGGACGGCTATGCGCTTGCAGATGGCATGGTCTTCCTCGAATACCTGGCGATTCATCTGCGCGCTCGAGTCGAAAAAGCCCTGCAGCGTAGCGCTGGCGGCGGGCTTGGTTGCGGCCATGAGCAGACGGCTGGAGAAATGCGTGCGCTGCGCTTGCGTTGACGGAAAGAAATGCTGCAGCGAATACGAATATGAAAACGTCGACGAGAGCATGGTAAACGGGAACAGGTACAGGCTCTGGTAGCCCTCGAACTGGCTGTCGAGCTGGAACAGGCGTTTGACGGAGCGCAGTTTCCTGGCCATGCCGGCGTTGCCCAGGCCCGCTTCCCATGTCGACGTCCAGTCGGTGAAACGGTTTTCGCCGTCGTCCAGTTGCAGTTGCGCCAGCGATTCCGGGTGCACGAACGGCACGTGCAGCGGTTCGAGCGCATTTTCCAGCGCGATGCGCCAGTCGCACTCATAGTCATAGGCGTTGAAATCGCCCAGGCCGGCGACGTTGAAGGAAATGTTTTCCAAGGTGGCCTGGGTCTCGCCCAGCTGCGCTTCGAGCGGCATGCGCGGCTGTGGCGAGGCGAACAGGAAATCGGCGCACCAGTCCAGCTGCAGCACCTGCAGTCGGGCATTGTCCAGCTCGGCCGGCGCGTAGCGTTCGCGGCAGGGGATGTGCATGGCGCCGGCCCGGTAGGCCCAGCCATGGTAGGGACAGGCCAGCGGCGCATTGCCGCGTTTTTCGGTGAAGAAGCGTGTGCCGCGGTGCGGACACAGATTGTCGAAGGCGATCAGCTCGCCCTGGTCGTTGTAGACGACCACTTCCTCGCCCAGCCAGTCGAGTTTCAGATAGTCGCCGCTGGCCGGCAATTCGCTGCGGTGGCACAGCAAGTGCCAGAACTGGTCGCGCAGCTGCCGCGTCTCGGAGATGGTGCTCATAATGTCTTTGCCGGTGGCGTGTAAACGGTGGCGCCGGCGGCCACGCGGCGCATGACGACGGCGCCGGCGCCGACCGTGGCGCCGGCGCCGACGCTCACGCGTGGCAGGATGGATGCGCCCGAGCCGACCATGACGGCCTGGCCCAGATGCACGCCGCCCGTGATGTCGACGTGCGAGCTGAGCGTGCAGCCCCGTTCCAGCACCGCGTCATGGCCGACGCTGGCGTAGCTGTTGATGGTGACATAGTCGCCCAGCTCGCTGCCCGCCGAGACGAGGGCGAACGGGCAGACGACGGCGCCCAGGCCGATGCGGGCCGTGCGCGCGACCACGGCGCTGGGATGGATCAGCGTATGGAAACGGGCGCCGCGCGCGGCCAGCGCCAGCGCCACTTCCAGCCGGGCTTTCGGTGCGCCGATGGCCAGCAGCAGCGCCTCGCCGGCCGCCGGCCGGTAGTCGCTGATGCTGCCCAGCACGGGGTAAGGGTAGTCGGCGTCGAGCATGGGCGCGGGCGGCAGCGTGTCGTCGAGCAAGCCGCCGATGCGGGCCGTGGCCGGGTCGAGGCTGTCTTCCAGCCAGCACAGCAATTCTCGGGCGAAGCGTCCGGCGCCGATGATGAGGATGGTTTGCATGAATACTCCTAACGGGCCAGGTAGCCGCCGTCGACGGCCCAGGTGGCGCCGCTGACCCAGCGCGCCGCCGGCGACAGCAAAAAGGCCGCCGTCTGCGCGATGTCGCTGCTGCGGCCGAAGCCGAGCGGATGGCGCTCCGCGTAGGCGCGCATGGCCTCGTCAGGCAAGCCACGGCTCAGGCGCGCGTGCATTTCCGTTTCGACGGCGCCGGCGGCAATGCTGTTGACGCGCATGCCGCGCGGCGCCAGTTCCACGGCCAGGGCGCGCACCAGGCCGTCAATGGCGGCCTTGGCCGCCGAATACACGCTCATGCCGGACTGGCCGCTCTGGCCCGCCACGGATGACATGAAGAGCAGGGCCGCGCCATCGCTGAGCACGCCGCGCAGAGCGGCGCCGCGCGCCAGCGCCAGCGCCGTCTTGACGCTGGAGGCGAAGACGTCGTCAAACTGTTGCGCCTTGGACAATTTGACCGGGCGCAATAACTCGATGCCGGCCGCATGGAAGATGCCGTTCAGGGGCGCCTCAAGCGTGGCTTGCCTGAGGAAGTCGACGATGTGGTCGCCGCCGTCGAGTTCGAGCACTTCGGCCCGGTGGCCGCTGCCGTCGAGGGCCTGCAGGGTTTGCTCCAGGCGAGCCGGGTCGCGTCCGCTGATCAGCAGTTGCGCGCCGCAGCGCGCCAGCAGCAGGGCCGTGTCGCGGCCGATGCCGGACGAGGCGCCGGTGACGAGGATGCGCTGGCCGGCCAGCATGTCGGGTTGAAAGATCATGGTTCAGACTTCGATAAGGCGGTTGACGGTCAGCGATTGCAGGCCCAGCACGGCCGCCGACCAGGAATAGCCGACGCCAAAGCCGAACATGGCGATGGTCTGGCCCTGTGCCGCCGCTCCCAGGCTGTCGGCGATCAGCAGGGGGATGGAGGCGCTGGACGTGTTGCCATAGCGGTCCATGTTGATCGGTGCGCGCCCGGCTGGCAATTTGGCTTTTTTGATAATGTGCTTGAGCATGAAGGTATTTGCCTGGTGAAACAGGAAGGCATCGATTTCGTCGCTCGTGCGGTTTGCCAGGCGCAGCAGGTCCGCCACCAGCGGCGGAATGCTCTTCAGCGTGAAATTGAAGATTTCGCCGCCGTCCATGTACAGCTTGGCGGGATCGCGCTGCGCCAGGCGCGCATCGTCGCCGGCGTAGGGCCGGCAGGCGCTGGCAGCCATCATCAGGTGCCGTTCGCCGCCGCCGTCGCTGCCGACGATGAAATGGGCGGGCGCCGCCGCCGCATCGAATTCCAGCGCCGTGGCCGTGCCGGCGTCGCCAAACAGCAGCGCGGTGGCGCGGTCGGTCTCATCGACGGTCTTGCTGATGGTGTCGCCCACCAGCAGCAGGATGCGGCACATGGCCTGGCCGTCGAGCATCTTCGCCGCCAGCCACAGGCCGTACGCGTAGGCCGAGCAGCCGAGGTTGATGTCGAAGGCGGCGCAAGCCTTGTGCAGGCCCAGCCGTCCATGCAGGGCGCAGGCGGTAGCCGGCAGCACGTAATCGGGGGTTTGCGAGATGAAGATCAGGGCGTCGATGCTGTCGCGCTCCCAGCCCAGATCGTCGAGCAGGGTTTGTGCCGCCGCCTTGCACAGGTCGGCCGTCGTCTGGCCATCGGCGGCGCGGCGGCGCGACTGCACGCCGATCATCTTGCTCACGTCGGCCACCGCCTCGGCGCCGAAGCGCTCGGCCAGGTCGGCATTGTGGACTTGCGTGCGCGGCAGCGCGCACACCACGCCGCGCATGGCCAGATGGGCGGTGCTGAAGGGCAGTCCCGATTCCAGGCGCTGGCTGGACATGGTCAGACCTTGACGGCGATCAATGCCAGCACGTCGGCCAGGGTCTCGCAATTGGCCAGGGCCTGGCCTTCGAGCATCTGATCGAACAGCTCATCGGCCAGGGCGATGGTGGAAATGATGGCCAGCGAATCCCAGGCGTAATCGCCCAGTTTCAGGGACGGCACGACTTTGTCGGCGTCGATTTCCAGGATGTCGGCCATGCCGTTGAAAAATTCTTGCATTGTGTTTCCTTTCAAAGAAGTTCAGTACGCAGATGCGCGGGCGCCTACAGGCGCGCCAGCGTGCCGGCCCAGGAATAGCCGACGCCAAAGCCCAGCAGCAGGGCCGTGTCGCCCGGCATGATGCGTCCCGAGGCGCGCGCGCGGGCAATGGCGATGGGAATGGTCGAGGAGACGGTATTGCCGACAGTATCGATTTCAATCACAAATTTGTCTTCCGGAATGCGTATTTTGCGGCGCAAGGCGTCAAGCATGAATTTGTTTGCCTGATGGAAGATCACATGATCGATGTCATCGAGGGTCTTGCCGGCCGTGTCCAGCAGCTCCTGCATTGTACGCGGCACGGCGCCCAAGGTGAACTGGACGATCTGCGCGCCATCCATGAACAGGTCGTCCTGGCTGCGCCAGTTGCCGGACGCGTCTTCGACGGGCATGGCGGTGGCCGCGCTGCGGGCCGTGCGCATGCCGCCGGCCGGCACGATCAGGTTGTTCGCGCCGCTGCCATCCGTGCCCAGGACGAAAGGCCCCAGCGCCAGTTCGGGCGCGCCGCCGGCGATCACGCTGGCGGCGGCGCCGTCGCCGAACAGCGTGCGTACGCTGCGGTCGCGCGCGTTGATGTACTTGGAATAGGTGTCTGCCGTCAGCAGCAGCACTTTCTTGCGGATGCCGCTCTCGATCAGGCCCTTGGCCATGGCCAGCGCGTAGACGTAGCCGGAACAGCCGAGGTTGATGTCGAGCGCGCCGCAGGAGGTCGGCAAGCCAAGCCGTTGCTGCAGCACGCAGGCGCTGCTGGGCAGCAGGTAGTCGGGCGCCTGCGTGCACAGGATCAGGAAATCGATGTCGCCGCGCGCGACGTCATGCGTGGCGAACAGCTTTTCCGCGGCATGGAAGGCCAGGTCGCTGGCCGTTTCATGTTCCGCGGCGATATGCCGTTGCGCAATGCCCGTCTTGTCGAGGATTTTTTGCGCCGGCCAGTCGATGAACTCCTGTTCCAGCGCGGCATTCGTCAGGATCGCCTGCGGCAGGTGGTAGGCGATCGCGGTAAGGTGGGCGTAGTGGGGCATGCGGTGGCCGTTCGGTCTGGGTCAATAGGGAAGGGCGGGGCGCTCAGGCGGCCCCGGCGATCAGGGCGGTGATCGCGTCCACGCTCGACAGCTCGAGGGCCGGGTAGATCGGCAGGCAGATCACCTGGGATGCGGCCTGGCGCGCGACCGGCAGATTGGCATGCGCGGCGGACGGCATGCCGCGGTACATGGGGAAATCGCTGATGAGCGGGTAGAAATAGCGCCGCGCGTAGATTTCGTGATCGCGCAGCCGCTGGAACAGCGCGTCGCGCGCCAGCGGATAGTCGGGCCCGACGAGGATGGGAAAGTAGGCGTGATTGGCCGCTTCGGCGTCGGCCGCTTCCAGGCAGGTGATGCCCGCGACGCCGGCCAGACGCTCGCGGTAGTGGGCGTCGATGCTGCGCCGCTGTTGCCGCGCCTGGTCGATGCCCTTCAGCTGCAGCAGGCCGAAGGCGGCATTGATTTCGCTCATCTTGCCATTGATGCCGGCGGCGACGACGGTGACTTCGTCGACAAAGCCGAAATTTTTCAGATGGTCGATGCGCTGCTTGGTCTTGGCGTCCGGGCAGACGATGGCGCCGCCTTCGAAGGTGTTGAAGATCTTCGTCGCATGAAAGCTGATCACGGACAGGTCGCCGTAATTGAGGACGCTGGTGCCCCCGTGGCGCACGCCGAATGCATGCGCGGCGTCATAGATGACCTTCAGATCGTAATTGTCGGCAATCTTCTGGATGGCGTCGACATCGCAGGGCTGGCCGTAGCAGTGCACGGGCATGATGGCCGTGGTCTGCGCCGTGATGGCTGCCTCGATGCGCGCCGGATCGAGGTTCAGCGTGCGCGCATCGATGTCGGCGAAGACGGGCTTGATGTCATTCCACAGCAGCGAATGGGCCGTGGCAACGAAGGAATACGGCGTCGTGATGACTTCGCCCTTCACGCGCAAGGCTTGCAAGGCCGTCATCAATGCCAGCGTTCCATTGGTAAACAGGCAGATATGCCGCACGCCCAGGTAGTCGCACAGCGCTTTTTCCAGCTGCTGGTGGAAGGGGCCGCCATTGGTGAGGATCTTGTTTTCCCAGATGCTTTCCAGGTAGGGCAGGAAATCCTGCAGGTCCGGCAGCAGCGGCTGGGTGACGTAGATGGGTTTGGCGTCGCTCATGCCGCTATCTCCCCGGGCAACTGACTGTCGAGCGGCGCGTCGAAGCTGACTGGCGGCAAGTCTTTGCACCAGCGCTGCCAGGCCAGGCGCAGGCTGTTGGCCAGGCCTTCCGCAATCAACTTCGGCTGGCCCAGCGCCGTTTGCGCCAGGCGGTGCCGGGTGCTGAAGCGGTAGGCGCCCAGCAGCATGGGGTTGGCCGCCATGTACAGGGCCTTGCTGACAAATTCCTCGTCATCGCGGGCGATGAATTCCTCCAGCTGCACGTGGCGCAGAATCGAGGTGCCGGCGCGGCTCGGTACGGTCGGTCCGGCAACGGTGAGGGTGGGCACGCCCATCCACAAGCCGTGGAAGGTGGTGGTGCCGCCACCGTATGGCGCCGTATCGAGGCACATGTCGACGCGGTGATGCATGGCCAGGAAGTTGGCCATGTTGGCGCGCGGTTCAAAAATTAGCCGGTCGGCGCTGATGCCTTCTTCGGCGAACCACGCCGTCAGCCCGGGGTGGGGACCGGGCGCCGGCATGGCGGCCAGCAGCATCCTGGCGTCCGGGATGGCGCGCAAGACCCTGGCCCAGCGCGCGATGGTTTGGCGGTTGAGCTTGTTAGGGCGGTTGAAGCTGCCGAAAGTCAGGTATTTGTTCTTCAGCACGGGCGCCGGCAGGATGCCGTCCGCATTTTCGGATGGCAGGAATGGGGCGATGGTCGGCAGGAAGATCAGTTTTTCCGTGAAATGGCTGGCGAATGTCTCCGGCGGCGAGAAATGACGGTCGCTCAGGTAGTAATCCATGGCCTGCAGGCCCGTGGTCAGCGGATAGCCGATCCAGCTCATCTGTATGGGCGCCGGCTTGCGGGCAAAGGCCAGCAGGCAATTCTTGGCCGTATGCCCGGACAGGTCGATCAGGATGTCGATGCCGTCGGCGCGGATGCGCTCGGCCAGCTTTTCCTGGCTCAGGTGGGTCACTGGCAGCCAGTTGGGCAGCAGTTGCGCGATACGCATGGTGACATTGTCGACGCGGCTATTGTTGTAGTACGCATACAGCGAAAACTGCGGCATCGCCACCAGTTCCTCGAGCAGGGGCGTAATGAAATGCGCCACGGCATGGTTGCAGAAGTCGCCCGAGACCAGGCCGATCTTCAACTGGCGCTGCGGGTCGCGCTCGTTTGCATGCGGCTGCCACGCGGCGCGCAGCGGCGTTTCGTAGCGCTCGCCGAAGCCGAAATGCTCGGCCACCATGGCGGCAGGGTCGTCGGCATGCATGTGCGACAGGCCGAACAGCATGTTGCTGTAGACCTCATCGTACTGCGGATACCTGGCCAGAGCCGTGCGGCATGCCTGGACGGCGTCGTCGGTGCGGCCCATCTCGCTGTAGGTCGCGCAGGTATTCAAGTGGGAACCGATGAAGTCGTCCTGGATTTCCAGCGAGCGCGCATAGCTGGCCAGCGCTTCGTCGTAGCGCTTCAGCGAGCGCAGGCAATTGCCCATCGTAAAGTGAACGCGGCTGGAGTCGGGCGCGATGTCGCGTGCGCGCTGCAGATACTCGAGCGCCTGTTCCGACTGGCCGCTATCCTCGAACGCCACGCTCAGGTTGCAATGGATCAGCGATGAGCGCGGGTCCAGTTCCAGCGCGTGCTGGTAGATGCGGATCGCCTGGGGATAATCGCCGGCGTCCTGCACGGCGATGGCCAGGTCATTGTGCAGGTTGGCGACATCGGGCGCCAGGGCGAGCGCTTGCCGGTAAGCGACTTGCGCTTCCTCAAAGCGGCGCATTTGCTTGAGGCAATGTCCGAGGCAGGTGTGCGCCTGCAGCTTGTCTGGCGCCAGCTGTACCGCACGCTGGTGCAGGGCCAGCGCTTCGTCGAGTTCGCCGACCGATTGCAGGCCCAGGCCCAGCTGGGTGTGCGCGTCGGCGCTGTCCGGCTGGAGCTCCAGGGCGCGGCGATAGCTGGCGATCGCCGCATCGAATTCGCCCAGGCTCACCAGCACGCCGCCCAGGTTGGAGTGGGCCTGGGAATAGTCGGGCTGCACTGCCAGCGCCTGACGATAGGCATCGGCGGCGTCGTCGAGCCGCTGCTGCGACTGCAGGCTGTTGCCCAGGCCATTCCACAGGTCCGCATGGCGCGGCGCCAGCGACAAGGCCGTGCGGTAGCTCGCTTCCGACTGCGCGTACTGCTCCAGATTCTGTAGCGCGGCGCCGAGGTTGCTGTGCGCCATCACCAGCCGGGGCTCGAGCGCCAGCGCGCGGCGATAGCTGTCGGCCGCTTCCTCATTGCGCTCCAGCGCCTGCAGGGCATTGCCCAGGTTGCAGAGCACTTCGGCGTCGCCGGGCATGCTTGCCAGGGCGGCATTGTAGGCGCCGACGGCACCGTCGAGGTCGCCACGCGCCTTGCGCGTATTGCCCAGGTTAAAGTGCGCCATGCCATAGTCGGGCCGCAGGGCAATGGCCTGCAGGTAGGCGTCTTCCGCTTCCGCCAGGGCGCCGAGCGCCAGCAGGGCGCCGCCCAGGTTGCTGTGCGCTTCGGCGAATGCCGGATTGAACTGCAACGCCTGCTGGTAGGACTGGACCGCTTGCGCATGTTCCCCGCGTGCCTGCCACGCATTGGCCAGATTGCAATGGGCTTCGGCGTCATACGGGGTGAGCTGGACAGTGGTTTGCAGCGCGTCGAGGGCATCCTTGCCCTGCGCCTGCAGGACGGTGCCGAGTACGCTCCAGGCAAAATCGGAGGTGGGGTAGCGCGCAATCAGCGCCCGGGTGGCCGTTTCCATTTCCACATACCGTGCCGCCTGGTACAGCTCCACCACGTGCTGGCATTCGTCGGCCGTGGGCGCGGCAGCAATCGCCGCGGCGATACGTGCGCGCAAGGTTTGCGCCTGGTCGTTATCGAGGCCGCGGCCGATGGCCGTATCGATGATGTCGAGCGCTTCGTCCCGTTCGCCCGCCTTGAGCAAGCCGTCGGCAAGCGATAGCCAGAACTGGCCTTCATCGGGATTGACCGACAGCGCCTTGCGCAGATACGGCAGTCCTGCCCGGAACTGGCCTACCTGGCCGGCCAGCAAACCCATATTGTGGTTGGCGATGGCATGGTAGGGCTGGGCTTGCAGGATGGCGACATACAGGTCTTCCGCCTCTTCCAGGTGGCCCGCCTGATGCGCTTTCAGCGCCAGCGCCAGTTGGGTGTCGAGTTGCGTTTCCAGGGTGGCGTCAGCGTTCATGAGAGGGAAGAAAAGTGTACCAGCGGCAATTGTAACTGCTGGGAGTGGCGAATAGAAAATTTCCCCACGGAATTTTGCCCTAGTGCATCATTGAACAAATTTTGGTGTTCCTGGCAGGCCACAGCGGCAAGAAAGATTGCAATAAAAGTAAAAGATTCCGGCATCGGCAAGTGGTGGGGGGATGCCGGAATCTTGCCTGGGCTGGGCTGTCTGACGCTGCAGTGACATCGCCAGATAAAAAAAAGCGCGGCCACCCGAGGGTGCCGCGCTGTTGTCCAGCTACGCGTGATGACGCGATGATGCGATGACGCGATGACAATTACATATTCGGATAGTTCGGGCCGCCGCCGCCTTCCGGTGTCACCCACACGATGTTCTGCGTCGGGTCCTTGATGTCGCAGGTTTTGCAGTGCACGCAGTTTTGCGCATTGATCTGCAGGCGTTCGGCGCCGTCGTCGTTCTTCACGAATTCGTACACGCCGGCGGGACAGTAACGCGCTTCCGGACCCGCATACGTGGCCAGGTTGACATCGACGGGCACGCTGGCGTTCTTCAACGTCAGGTGGATGGGCTGGTCTTCCGCGTGGTTCGTGTTCGAGATGAACACGGACGACATCTTGTCGAAGGTCAGCTTGCCATCGGGTTTCGGATACACGATCGGTTTCGACTGGGCCGCCGGTTTCAGGCATTCGTGGTCGCCATGCGAGTGGTGCAGGGTCCACGGCGCCTTGCCGCGGAAGATTAGCTGGTCGATGCCCGTCATCAGGCTGCCCAGGTACAAACCTTTCGACAGCCATGGCTTGACGTTGCGCGCCACGTGCAGCTCTTCATGCAGCCAGGATTTCTCGAACGCGACAGGGTAGCTCGTCAGTTCGTCGTGCTGGCGCTGTTCGCCCAGCGCGCCGAAGGCCGCGTCCGCCGCCAGCATGCCGCTCTTGATGGCCGCGTGGCTGCCCTTGATGCGGCTCATGTTCAAAAAGCCCGCATCGCAGCCGATCAGCGCGCCGCCGGCAAATACCAGCTTCGGCAGCGATTGCAGGCCGCCGGCCGCAATCGCCCGCGCGCCGTACGAGATGCGCTTGCCGCCTTCGAAGAACTTGCGGATTTCCGGATGCGTTTTATAGCGCTGGAATTCCTCGTACGGCGACAGGTAGGGGTTTTCGTAGTTCAGGCCCACCACGTAGCCGACCATCACCTGGTTGTTTTCCAGGTGGTACAGGAAGGAACCGCCATAGGTTTTCGTGTCCAGCGGCCAGCCGCTCGAGTGGATCACCAGGCCCGGCTTGTGCTGGGCCGGGTCGATTTCCCACAATTCCTTGATGCCGATGCCGTACGATTGCGGGTCCTTGCCGGCGTTCAAGTCATACTTGGCCATCAATTGCTTGCCCAGGTGGCCGCGCGCGCCTTCGGCGAACAGGGTGTATTTGGCGTGCAATTCCATGCCCAGCTGGAAGTCGGGACCCGGCTCGCCGTCGCGCTTGACGCCCATGTTGCCGGTCGCCACGCCTTTCACGGAGCCGTCGTCGTTGTAGAGGATTTCCGCGGCAGGGAAGCCGGGGAAGATTTCCACGCCCAGGTTTTCCGCCTGCTGGCCCATCCAGCGCACCACATTGCCCAAGGAGACGATGTAGTTGCCGTGGTTTTCAAAGCAGGCCGGCACGGCGAAGCCTGGCGTCTTGTACGCTTTCGTTTCGGTCAAGAACAGGATGCGGTCTTCCGTTACTTCGGTGTTCAGGGGCGCGCCCAGTTCTTTCCAGTTCGGAATCAATTCCGTCAGCGCTTTCGGGTCCATGATGGCGCCCGACAGGATATGCGCGCCCAGTTCGCCGCCTTTTTCCAGCACGCAGACGGACACTTCCTGGCTCTTATCAGCGGCCAGCTGCTTCAGGCGGATCGCCGCGGCCAAGCCTGCGGGGCCGCCGCCGACGATCACCACGTCATACTCCATGGTTTCGCGCGGTCCGTACTGTTCAACTAAGTTATTAGGCTGTGTCATGGTCTCGATTTATAGTCACTCAATTAGGTAGCAAGGATAGGGAATAAAGCATCATCGGGGAAATTTAAGCACGAGTGTGCTTGTTTTTGACGAGGATTGCAACTTTGGCGCCATTTTGCGTGACATTGCCCCTCGCCGCAATCTAAATCCGGCCATTTTGTGTAATGATGGCGTTTACTTTTGCTCGAGTGCGCGGCGGGGGAATTTGCCCGATTGCCATGGGCATGGCGTAAAGTGTTGTTTAAAATAAAACAGGAGTAGCTCGTGGGCATAGAAGTCAATTTCGAGGGCAAGATTGCCCTGATTACCGGCGCATCGAGCGGCCTCGGCGCGCGCTTTGCGAAAGTGCTGGCCCAGGCGGGCGCGCAGGTCGTGCTGGCGTCGCGCCGCACCGAACGCCTGAAGGAATTGCGCGCCGAGATCGAAGCGGACGGCGGTGCCGCGCACGTGGTGTCGCTCGACGTGACCGACTTTGCCAGCATCAAGTCGGCCATCGCCCATGCGGAAACGGAAGCGGGTCCCATCGATATCCTCGTCAACAATTCAGGTGTCTCCACCACGCAACGTCTGGTCGACGTCACGCCCGAAGATTACTCGTTCGTGATGGACACCAATCTGCGCGGTTCGTTCTTCGTGGCCCAGCAGACGGCCAAGCGCATGATCGCGCGCGCCAAGGGCGACCCGAAGAAACAGCACCGCATCATCAATATCGCCTCGATGGCCGGCTTGCAGGTGCTGCCGCAGATCGGCGTGTACTGCATGAGCAAGGCGGGCATGGTGCACATGACGCGTGCCATGGCTGTCGAATGGGGTAAATATGGCATCAACACCAACGCCATCTGCCCCGGCTACATTTCCACGGAAATCAACGAGGATTACTTTGCCACCGAGCAGGGCAAGAAGCTGATCGAAATGCTGCCGAACAAGCGCCCGGGCAAGCCGGAGGACCTCGACGGCCTGCTGCTGTTGCTGGCGGGTGAAGATTCGCACTTCATCAACGGTGCGATTATCTCCGCCGATGGCGGCATGGCCAGCATGTAAGCGGCAGAGGGAAGGTATTGTTGCCACAGGGAAAATTAGCGGCTATGATGTTTTTGCTTGCGGCATAGCGTCCGGGCATAACCACTATACGAGAATTTTTACGATGGCAACTCCTTCGAAGTTTGACAATGACACGTTTCAGCTGGCACGCGATCACTTGAACGCTTTTGTGGCAAGAACGGCCGCCAAGCTTGCCGGTGAGACGGGCAAGCTGCTGGAAGTGGGGCCGCAGGACCGCTCCACCGTGCGCGAAAACTTCAGCAATTTCAGCGTCGACACCTTTGATATCGTCGACACTTACAGCCCCACGCTGGTGGGCGACATCACCAAGGTCAATTCGGCGATCGCCGACAGCGCGTATGATTGCGTCGTCTGTTTGGAAGTGATCGAACATACGCTCAATCCCTTCGACACCGTCAAGGAAATCCGCCGCATCCTCAAGCATGAAGGCTATCTGCTCATTTCCGCCCCCTTGAACTGGCGCATCCATGGTCCGATTCCGGACTGCTGGCGCATTACCGAGCATGGCTGGAGCGCCTTGCTGCGCGATTTCGACATCATTGAAATTGATATTCTGGAAACGCCTGACCGCGAGCTGTTTCCTATCAAATATAACGTGCTGGCGAAGTGCAATAAGTTCAAAAACACGCAAGACAATGAACTGACGTTCCGCTTTATCTAGGAGTGGCGATGACACTGGCTGTAGTCAATGAGCAGACCCAAGACGTCTTGCAGCGCATCAGTGGGGAGCAGTTCCTGCCGGAGGTTTTCCGGGAGACAGGCGTTTTTGTCGTGCGTAATGCGATTGCACCGGATCTGCTGGCGCAATGGCAGCATGAGTGGGATATTTTTTATGATGCCAAGCTACGTGCCGGCCGCAATGTCAGCCAGGCCAATCCCGTTTCGCTGACCGAGGAATTGCCGCAGAAACTGCTGGAAATGTACCGCGCGCCGGTGTATGCCGCAACGCTGTCGCGCATATTCGGTCCCGACGTGGCGCTATACAATCACCGCTTCGTCATCAAGGATGCATTCAGTCCGAACAAGGTATTCCTGCACCAGGATAGCTGTTACCACCTGGGTAACTTGAACAAATGCAGCATTTTTACCGCATTGAGCCGTGTGGACGAGGATAACGGTGCGATGAGTTTTTATGTCGGCTCGCATAAACTCGGTTATCTCGGCGATGCCGGCGAAATCAACCCTGACAGTTTCAACATCCAGTTCGTCAAAGTCACGCCTATCCTCAATCCCGGCGATTTCGTGGTCATGCACAGTTCGACGTGGCATGAGTCGGGACCGAATGTGTCGGGTGTCCATCGCATTCTGGCCGATACGATTTTCCAGCCTGCGGACGACCCGACAGGCAAGGAATTGATCGCGGGCGAATGGAAGACCGATATTTTCTATTCGCCGCTCAATTGCATCCAGTATTTCGCCAACTCCAGGGTACTGAAAATCATCAAGTACGAAAAAGTAATGCGGGAGCAGGCCGGCACGCCGTAAACGTCCGCCTCAGCGCTGCAGCTGCAAGCCCACCAGCTTGTGCACCAGCTCCGACGACGTCGAGGCGGCAAATTTGCGCATCAGCTTGGCGCGGTGCATTTCCACCGTGCGGGGGCTGAGGTCGATCTGGCGGGCGATGACCTTGCTGGTCTTGCCTTCCACCAGCAGGGCGGCGATTTCGCGCTCGCGCGGGGTCAGTTCCGCCGTTACGGGGCGTTTCTCGCTGACATCTTCGAACGTCCAGATGCCCGCTCCCAGCGGTTGGTTCGGCAGCATGGCGTGGCCCGTCACGTGGCACCAGAACAATTCTCCATTGCTGCGGCGCATGATGCGCTCGTCCGAATAGCGGCCCCTGGCGTTCATGATGGGGATGATGCGGTCACCGGTGCGCAGGAATTCGTCGTGCGTGGGGTAAAGTACTTCGAAGGACTGGTCGTCGAGCTGGGCGCGCGCATAGCCGAACATGGCCGCCAGCGCTTCGTTGCAGCTGCGCATGATGCGGTTTTCCGACATGCACATGCCCACGGGCGCGTGCAGGAAGATGCTTTCATAATCGATGGCTGACGCGGCGTTCATCTGATACGTATCACTCTCACAGGGGGATTGCCGGCACGGCGCCGGTAGTTCTACGGTATTGTACTTTCCACTCGCGTATTTTATGCTGAGACGCTGCCTGAGTCATGGACTCAAGACCAAAGCTTAACAAAAGATAGAGGGACACCCATGAATAAAGTTTATCCTGACGCCGCCTCGGCGCTGGCCGGTATCGTCCAAGATGGCCAGACCATCGCCGTCGGCGGCTTCGGCCTGTGCGGCATTCCCGAAGCCCTGATCGGCGCCTTGCGCGATTCGGGCGTGACGGGCCTGACGGCCATTTCCAACAACGCGGGCGTGGACGGCTTCGGCCTGGGCCAGTTGCTGACCACGCGCCAGATCAAGAAAATGATCGCCTCCTATGTGGGTGAAAACAAGGAATTCGCGCGCCAGTACCTGGCCGGCGAACTGGAGCTGGAATTCACGCCGCAAGGCACCTTGGCCGAGAAACTGCGCGCCGGCGGCGCCGGCATCCCCGCCTTCTTCACCAAGACGGGCGTGGGCACCATCGTTGCCGACGGCAAGGAACTGCGCGAATTCGACGGCGAACAATACGTGATGGAACGCAGCCTCGTGGCCGACGTGGCTCTGGTCAAAGCCTACATGGCCGACCGCGCCGGCAACCTGATCTACCGCAAGACGGCGCGCAACTTCAACCCGAACGTGGCCATGGCGGGCAAGATCACCATCGTCGAAGTGGAAAAACTGGTCGAAGTGGGCGAGATCGACCCGGACCAGGTCCACACGCCGAGCATCTTCGTGCATCGCATCGTGGTCAACGCGAACCCGGAAAAACGCATCGAGCAGCGCACCGTGCGCGCCGACTAAATACAAGATTGGGAGATGATCATGGCTTGGACAAGAGATGAAATGGCCGCGCGCGCGGCAAAAGAATTGCAGGATGGCTTTTATGTGAACCTGGGCATCGGCTTGCCGACCCTGGTGGCCAACTATGTGCCGGACAATATCGAAGTGTTTTTGCAGTCGGAAAACGGCTTGCTGGGCATCGGCCCGTTTCCCACCGAAGATGAGGTTGATGCCGACCTGATCAACGCTGGCAAGCAGACGGTGACGGCCTTGCCCGGCGCCGCTTACTTCAGCTCGGCCGATTCGTTCGGCATGATTCGCGGCGGCAAGATCAACCTGGCCATCCTGGGCGCCATGCAAGTATCGGAAAAGGGCGACCTGGCGAACTGGATGATTCCAGGCAAAATGGTCAAGGGCATGGGCGGCGCGATGGACCTCGTCGCCGGCGTCAAGCGCGTCGTTGTGCTGATGGAGCACGTGGCCACGGCCAAGGATGGCACGACGTCGCACAAGTTGCTCAAGCAGTGCGACCTGCCGCTGACGGGCGTGGGCGTGGTCGACGTCATCATCAGCGACCTGGGCGTCATCGACGTGACGGAAAACGGTTTGAAACTGGTGGAACTGGCGCCGGGCGTGACCAAGGAGCAGGTGCAGGCGGCCACGGGCGCGGAACTGGACGTTTCCGCCGTATAAACGGATCGTTGCATGCATAAAAAAAGCGGACAGCGATGTCCGCTTTTTTTTCGCCGCGCACGCACTACGTCTGCGCCATGTCTAAGGCTGTCCCTGGAGTGTGCCTATGCTGGAACGGTGCAGGGCAGACGAAGTCACGACAAGGAGCAGTCATGAAGGCAAACTGGTACGCATCGCCACTACTAAGGCGCATGGCAGGGAGTGTGTTGGCAGCGGGCTTGGCGGCGTTGCTGTCCGCCTGTGCTGCCGCCGGCGGCGAGCACGTCAACCCAGTGGTGACGGAGAAAGTATTCACGGGCGATCCCGCCCTGGCAAAAAACATCTTTGTCTTTCTGGATGGGACGCGCAATGACAGCGCCTCCGGGACCAATGTGCGCCGGGTCTTTGATGCGGTGCTCCATGCCGACGAGGCGCAGACCAGCGCCATCTATATCGAAGGCGTGGGCAGCGTCGAAAGTCCCGTGCTGGGCGCCAGTCTCGGCCTTGGCATGGAGCCGCGTATCCTGCGCGGCTATGACTTCGTCGCGCAGGCGTTTCGCCCCGGTGACAAGCTCTACATTTTGGGCTTCAGCCGTGGCGCCCACCAGGCCCGCGCACTGGCTGGCCTGATCGCCTATGCGGGCGTGCCGGCCAGGTCGGAAGACGATATCGAACAACGGCTTCGGCGCGATAACGCCATCCTCGAAGTGGTCAAGCGCAAGAACGATGAAGCCTATGTGGATGCGTGGAAGGCGTGGCGGCCGGGACAGGAGCCGATCGCCGGTAAAGAACTGCGCGAACGTTTCAAGGTTGCCGTGGTGCCGGTGGAAATCCAATTTCTCGGCCTGTGGGATACCGTGCCCGGTTCCCTGTTCAAGGACTTCGGTGTGTGCAAGGAAATGAGCGACGGCAGGGACGGCGACCGCTACAAGTCCGATTCCTATCCGCCGATCCGCCGCATCCTGCACGCCGTGTCGCGCGATGAAAAGCGCAGCCGCTTCCATCCCATCTTGCTGTGTCCGCCCATTAATGCGGACTACACGAGCGTCAGCGAACTCTGGTTTCCCGGATCGCATGCCGATATCGGTGGTGGTTACGCCGATTCACGGTCGTTGTCCGACCTGTCGCTGGCGTGGATGATGACGGGCCTGGCGCAAGATTATGCGCTCCCGCCGTTGCAGCTGGCTGGCGATCCGCTGGGCCTGGCGCATTGGTCGATCGGCGACCGGCCGGCCAATTTGTTCAGCCATTGCGAGGACAGGGTATTGCCCGACGGCGCCATGCAGGCCCCGGCCCTGCAAGTGAGGACCGTTGCCGGCAGCGCGCCGTTGCGCATGCAGGGTGTGATCGAGCAACGGCCCTATCCGTTGGAGTGCTCGCGCTAGCCCGGTCGTTTATGCGGCGCCAGCCTTGCCGCGCAAGCCGTCCAGGCTGTAGGCGCCAGCGCCAGCAACTGCGAAGTACAGGAAGGTGAAGCAGTACATCACGGCCATTTCGCCGCCGTTCAGGATCGGTAAAAAGCCGGCAGGCGCATGCGCGATGAAATAGGCGGCTGCCATCTGGCCCGACAGGATGAAGGCGACGGGGCGCGTGAACAGGCCGACCAGCAGCAAGCTGCCGCCCACCAGCTCGATGACCCCGGCCGCGCCCATCAGGGAAAACAGTTGCAAGCCGTCGAACATGGCCACGTGCGGCGCACCGAACAGTTTTGCCGTGCCATGCTGCAGGAAAAGAAAGCCGAGGATGATGCGCAGCAAGCCCAGCAAGCGTGGGGACCAGGTGGCGTAGAGGGCGGGCGAGAGGGACATGGCGTACTCCATTCAAAGGTGGATGGTTCGGTGTCTGGCTTGCATTAACGCAATGTCATTATGCGGGAGCCTGGCGGCGAACAATAGACAGCACTGTAATGGTTTTTCATTCATTGATCATCCGATGAAATATTGATGCATGATTTACCATATGTTGATGATGCAATAAAAAACCCCTCGCGCATGCAAAAAGCCCCGCAGATCGCTCTGCGGGGCTTTTCAATGGAGAGTACAGCTTGCTTGGCGGGCTTACTTGACGATATTGACGGTCGGTGCAACGTAGGCGTCGTCGGTCGGGTGGGTGGGATG